>JBMOIA010000089.1:0-5886 GCA_049317565.1 Terrimicrobiaceae bacterium
CGACGATGAGGCGGCCTTGCGAGGCAGTGCTGGAGCGGGCGAGCAGGCCGCGGCGTCCGTGGACAATGTCGCAGACGAGTGTGCCCGGGCTGCGGCGGACGGCGACCTGGTCGGCGAATCCGGCGAGGATGCATTTGGCGATGTTCGCATCGGGGGCGGGCGTGTCCTCGATTTGCAGGGCTTCGGCGTGGGCGATGTCGAGGAATTGGTCGAAGAGTTTCCCGACCTGGCGGGCGGAGTCGGCGTGGATGCCGAGGGTGCGGCATTCGTTCATGCGGAATTCGCGGTTGCGGGCCCACTGGAAGACGCGCATGAGGACGAGGAAATCCGAGGTGCCGCCCGAGAAGATTTCGGCGCGTTCCTCCTCGAGGCGCTTGTCCACCCGGAGGAGCATGGGGCGGGTCTGGGTGATGGCGGCGATGAGTGCGGCGGAGCGCACGCAACCGAGTTCCCCGGCGGCGATGAACATGCGGGCGTAGCGGGGGTGGACGGGAAAATTCAACATCCGGCGGCCGACAGGCGTGATGGCGCCATCGGCATCGAGGGCGCCGAGGTCGCGGAGCAATGTGGAGGCGAGCGAGAGGGCTTGCGGGTCGGGCGGCTCGATCCAGCGGAAGGACTCGAGGTTTTGGATGCCGGCGGCTTTGAGGGTGAGGATGGTTTCGGCGAGGTCGAGGCGTTTGATTTCGGGGAGTTCGCGCTGGGGTCGTGTGGCGTGGTCGCGTTCGGTCCACAGCCTCACGCAGGTGCCCGGGGCGGTTCGGCCGGCGCGGCCGGCTCGCTGGGCCGCAGAGGAGGCGCTGATTTTTTCGATGAAGAGGGTGTTGATGCCCCGGTTCGGGTCGTGGCGTGCGATGCGGGCGAGGCCCGAATCGACCACCAGGGTGACGCCGTCGATGGTGAGCGAGGTTTCGGCGACATTGGTGGAAACGATGATGCGGCGGGATTGCGAGCGGTTGACGGCCTTGTCCTGCTCGGCGGCGGGGAGTTCGCCGTGGAGCGGGAGGATGGCGCAGCGGTTGCCGATGCGGGCCTGGAGTTCGCGGATGGTGCGCTGGATTTCGTAGGAACCCGGCATGAAGACGAGGATGTTGCCTTCGGTGGAATCGAAGTGTTCGGCAACGGCGTCGGTGGCGGTTTCCCAGACCGGGTCTTCGCGGGGTTCGTGGCGCAGGTGGACGACTTCGACGGGGTGTGTGCGGCCTTCCGAGCGGAGGTGGGTGGCGTTGCCGAGATAGCTGGAGAGGCCCGCGCCATCGAGCGTGGCGGACATGACGATGATTTTGAGGTCCGGCCGCAGGGAATCCTGGAGGTCGAGGGCGCGGGCGAGGCTGATGTCGCCGTAGAGGTGGCGTTCGTGGAATTCGTCGAAGACGAGCGCGGTGACGCCTGCGAGGGTGGGGGAGGCGAGCATTTGGCGGAGCAGGATGCCTTCGGTGACATAGAGGAGGCGGGTGTCCTTCGAGGAAACATTGTCGAGGCGGATTTGGTAGCCGACCTCGGTGCCGAGTCGTGTGCCGCGTTCCGAGGCCACGCGGGCGGCGAGCATTCGGGCGGCAAGGCGGCGGGGTTGGAGGATAATGCAACGGCCGGTGCCGAGGACGCCGCCGTCGAGGAGCATTTGCGGGACCTGTGTGGATTTTCCCGAGCCGGTCGGGGCTTCGAGGATGAGGCGGTTCGAGGAGCGGAGGGCGGAGACGATTTCCTCGTCGATGTCGTAGATGGGCAGGTCGCCGGGCACGCCGGATTATGCAACGGAGGGTGTGTGGCGGCAAATGCAGTCGGTGGCTTGTCTTGTTTTAAAAATGCTGGCGGGGCACGATGGCCGGCGAATGAGGACGATCGTGACCGGGTTGATCGGGCAGTATGCCTTCGGCGGGGTGACCTGGGATTATATCCAATATGCGCTGGGGTTCCGGAAACTCGGGCATGATGTGTGGTATCTCGAGGACACTGGCGCGTGGGCCTACGATCCGGTGAAGATGGAGCCGAGCGCCGAGTGTTGGCGCAATACGGAATACCTGGCGCGGGTGATGGAGGAATTCGGCATGGGGGACCGGTGGATCTATCGCAATGCGGCGGACGGGACTTGTCATGGCGCGGTGGATGAGGCGGGGGCGGCGAAGGTTTTCGCCTCGGCGGATGTGCTCGCGAATGTCTCCGGCGCCTGCTGGCTGCGGGAGGAGACGGCGAGGATTCCGATGAAATTGTTTTTGGACGGTGATCCGATGTTCACGCACATCGGCCTGGCTGCGGATCCCGACAGCGAATACGCGCGGCGTGTGCGGGCGCATGAGCGGCATTTTTCGTTCGGGCTGAATATTGGCGCGGCGGATTGCAAGGTGCCGGCGGCGGGGATCGAGTGGCGGCCGACCGTGCAACCGGTGGCGCTCGAGTATTGGAGCGGCTCGGCGGCTGACGGGTCGCGGCCGGCGGACGGGGCGTGGACGACGGTGATGAATTGGGCGAGCTACGCGCCGAAGGAATTCGAGGGGCGGAAATACGGGCAGAAGGACATCGAGTTCGAGAGGTTCATTGATCTGCCGTCGAAAACGCGCGAGCGGTTCGTGCTCGCAATGGGGCAGGGGGTCGGGCAGCGGCGGCCGACGGCGATGCTGGAATCCAAGGGCTGGACGATCATTGAGCCCGACACGCACTTGCCGGACTTCGGGAGTTACAGGGAATTTTTGGGGCGCTCGAAGGGCGAGTGGAGCATCGCTAAAAACGGGTATGTGCAGTCGCGGAGCGGGTGGTTCAGCTGCCGCAGCGCGTGCTACCTTGCGGCGGGGAAGCCGGTGGTGGTGCAGGATACGGGATGGAGTCGCCACCTGCCCTCCGGCGAGGGGGTCGTGGGGTTTGAAACATTGGACGAGGCGGCTGCCGGCGTGGAGCGTGTGGCGGCGGACTACGGCCGGCATTCGAAGGCGGCTCGGGAATTTGCGGAGAGGCACTTCGAGGCGGGGAAGGTTTGTGCGGAGCTGGTCGCGTGAGGGATTTTTCCAGGAGCGCGCTGGTCATTGCGGGGCATGGGTCCACGGTGAATCCCGACTCCAGTGCGCCGACGCTGCGGCATGCCGAGGCGATCCGGGGAATGGGAATTTTTGCGGAGGTTGCGTGTTGTTTTTGGAAGGAGGAGCCTGGCTTTCGCGAAGTGCTGAGGATGGTGGACAGTGAGGAGGTTTTCGTGGTGCCGAATTTCATCAGCGAGGGGTATTTTACACAGACGGTGGTGCCGCGTGAAATGGGGCTGGAGGGGCCGGTGACGAGGATCGGCGGCCGGGTGGTGAGGTATTGCGAACCGGTGGGGAGTCATCCGGCGATGACGGATTTGCTTCTGGCAAGGGCGCGCGCCGTGGCGCCCGGTGTGCCTGCTCGGGAGACGAGTCTTTTGATTGTCGGACATGGGACGGGCCTGAATGAGAATTCGGCGGTGGCGGCGAAAGAGCAGGTGCGGCGGATCACGAGCCTCGGGGAATTCGGCGAGGTTTTCGCGACCTACATGGAGGAACCGCCCCTCGTGGCGGATTGGGACAAGATGTCGTCCATGCCGAATGTGGTGGTGGTGCCGTTTTTCATTTCCGATGGATTGCACAGCTATCAGGACATTCCGGTGCTGCTGGGAATTGCCGAAAGCGAGGGCCTGCCCGCGAGCCAAGGCGGCGTTCGCCCGGCGATGCATGAAATCCGGGGGAGGCGGCTTTTCTACAGTGGTGCGATTGGAACCGATCCGGGCTTTGCGGATGTGGTTGTTGATCAGGTGCGGCGTGCTGCTGAGGCTGCGGGTTGAAGAAATTCCTCTGCCGGCGGTCTTCCTTTGAGGTTCGCGCCTCATCGGTTACTGCCGTGCGGTCGCCCGAAGCGCGCAAGGGAGGTTCTTCCCGACTTTGACCTTGCCTCCGCCGCGGCGGCGTGACATTTTCCCCGCCTTCCAAATAAAAGAAAGAAACACACAAATGGCCAAAGCAGCAGCAAACCCTGTGGAATCCCTCAGGCTCCATGAAAAGGACACCGGCAGCGCGGATGTGCAGATCGCACTCCTGACCAAGCGCATTTCGCTCCTCACCGAGCACCTCAAAACCAACGCCAAGGACCATTCGTCCCGCCGCGGACTCCTCAAACTCGTCGCCAAGCGCCGCAGCCTGCTTGATTACCTCAAGCGCACGGCCGGCACGCGTTACAGCGCCATCATCGAGAAACTCGAACTCCGTAAGTAGTTCGTCATTTCTCCGGTTCCGTCCGTCGCGCCCATTCGCGCGCGGTCACACACATCCCTTGCCGCAAACCATCGCGGCATTTCCATCCAACACACACACGCATTCATTCCATGATCCATACCACCACAGCACAAGCCGGCTCCAACTCCATCGTTTTTGAAACCGGCAAAATCGCCAAACTCGCCGACGGCGCCGTCACAGTCCGTTCGGGCGATACCATCGTCGTCGTCACCGCCGTCTCCGCCACCACCATCAAGGAAGGCCAGGACTTCTTCCCGCTCACCGTTGAATACAAGGAAAAGGCCGCTGCCGTCGGCAAGCTCCCTGGCGGTTACTTCAAACGCGAGGGCCGCCCCTCCGAGAAGGAAATCCTCACTGCGCGCATGACGGACCGCCCGCTCCGCCCGCTCTTCCCGAAAGGCTATCTCTACGACACCCAGATCATCTCGCTCCTCCTGAGCGCCGATGGCCAGAACGACCCCGACATGCTTTCCATCAATGGCGCCTCGGCCGCGCTCTGCGTCTCGGACATTCCCTTTGCGGGGCCCGTCGGCGCCGTGCGCGTCGGCCGCATCGGTGGGGCGTTTGTCATCAACCCCACACACGACCAGCGCGAATCGAGCGACCTCGACCTCGTCTATGTCGGCGACGGCGAGAAGGTCATCATGATCGAAGGCGCCGCGCAGGAACTCCCCGAATCCGAGTTCAACGCAGCCCTCGATTTCGCCCGCGAGGCCGTCCGCCAGATTGTCGCCGCCCAGCGCGATCTCGCCTCCAAGGCCGGCAAGCCGAAACGCTCCGTCCCGCTCTTCCAAGTGGACGCCGCCATTTTGGAAATCGCCTACGCCGTGGCCGGCGACCGCATTGAGGCAGCCATCTACACCAGCGGCAAGGTGAACCGCTCGAAAGCCGTCGGCGCCCTCCGCGAGGAAGTCGAAAAAGCCGTGCTCGAAAAATTCCCCGCCGCCTCGAAGTTCGAAATCTCGCAGGCCTTCGACTACCTGCAGAAAAAAGCCTTCCGCATCTCGATCCTCGACCGCAAGCAACGCTGCGATGGCCGTGGACTCCACGACCTCCGTCCGCTCTCCGGCGAGGCCGGTCTGCTGCCCCGCACTCACGGCAGCGCCCTCTTCGCCCGCGGCGAAACCCAGGCCCTCGGCATCGCGACCCTCGCTCCCGCCGAAGAGGCCCAGATGATCGACTCCTATGGCGGCGGCCCGGACACCAAGCGCTTCATGCTCCATTACAATTTCCCGCCGTTCAGCGTCGGCGAAACCGGACGCTTCGGTGGACAAAACCGCCGCGAGATCGGCCACGGCGCCCTCGCCGAGCGTTCGATCGAACCTGTGATTCCGAGCGAAAAGGACTTCCCCTACGCCCTCCGCGTCGTCAGTGAAGTCATGGAATCGAACGGTTCCACCTCCATGGCCAGCGTCTGCGCCGGCGTGCTCGCGCTCATGGACGCCGGTGTGCCGCTCAAGGCCCCTGTCGCTGGCATCTCCGTCGGCCTCGTCACCGAATACGATGGCGACCACCTCAAGCGCTACACCACGCTCACCGACATCATCGGCAGCGAGGACCATTTCGGCGACATGGATTTCAAACTCTGCGGCACCTCCGAAGGCGTCACCGGCTTCCAGCTCGACCTCAAGCTCCCCGGCATCTCGCACGA
>JBMOIA010000090.1:0-5864 GCA_049317565.1 Terrimicrobiaceae bacterium
AGGCCGATTTTCCCCTTCCCATCCGCCCATCCGCCGCTATCCTCCCCCGCCCGGTATGAACCTTTCCACACTCATTCTCCTTGCCCAGGCCGCACCCGCCGGCCAGCCACCCGAGCCGAACCTCTTCGTTTCGATGATGCCGCTCGTGTTCATTTTTATCATTTTTTACTTCCTGCTCATCCGCCCGCAGCAAAAGAAGGCCAAGGAACACACCAAGCTCGTCGAATCCATCAAAACCGGCGACCAGGTCGTTACCAACGCCGGCATCCACGGCACGGTCGCCAATGTGAAGGAAAAAACCTTCGTCATCAAAATCGCCGACAATGTGAAGGTGGAATTCGACCGCGCCGCCGTCGCCACCGTGGTGAAATCCGCCGAGTCCGCGGCCTCCTGATCCCGCCGCCCCCGCCCGCGGCCACTCCACGATGACGCCAGCGCTCACCTTCTCCATCGGTCTCGCCATCCTGATCCTCTTCGGATGGTATTTCGCCACTGATGTCCCCGGCCGCAAGCGCTGGCTCGGCCTCGTGCTCACAGTCGTCCTCGCGGCGTTCTGCATCGAGCAGCTCATTCCACCCTCGAAAAAAATCCGCCTCGGCCTGGACCTCCAGGGCGGCACTTCCTTCCTCATCCGCCTCGTCCCGCAAACGGAAACCGGCATCACCCCGGATCTCCTCGACCAGGCCGTCGAGGTCATCCGCAAGCGCGTGGACCAATACGGCGTCAGCGAACCCGTTATCACCCCGCAGGGCGAGGACCGCATTCTCGTTCAAATCGCCGGGCTCGACGCCAAGCAAACAGCCGAAGCCCAGGCGCAACTCCAACGCGTCGCCAAGCTCGAGTTCGCCATCGTGGGCGAGGGGAACATCGAGCGCATCGAAGCCGGCGAGGAGGTCATGGACCCCTCCCTCGTTCTCAAATCCTACCGGCCCACGAAGGAATCCACCGAGGAGGAGAAGATTCTCGTCAAGCGCCGCCCCGCTTTCACGGGCGATCATGTGTCCCGCGCGTTTGCCTACTTCGACCAGCAGGGCTACGGCGTTTCGCTCGAACTCGACGGCGAGGGCGCCCGCATTTTCGACGAGGTGGCCCGCGAGAACCGCGGCCGCCAGATGGCCATCATCCTCGATGGCGAGGTCATCTCCGCGCCCGTCCTGCAGAGCGATCACTACGGCGGCCGCGCGCAGATCACCGGGAATTTCGACGACAAGGAGGCCCGCGATCTCGCCAGCGCCCTCGAAAACCCGCTTCGCGTTCCGGTCCAAATCGATGAAACCCGCAGCGTCTCTCCCACGCTCGGCGCCGATTCCGTCCGCAGCGGCGTGCTGGCCGGCCTCTCCGGCCTCGCGCTCGTGATGGCGTTCACCTTCCTCTACTACCGCTTCGCCGGTCTGGTCGCGATCCTCGGACTCACGATCAACATCCTTCTCCTCCTCGGGGCGATGGCGATGTTCAACTTCACCCTCACCCTGCCGGGCATCGCCGGCATCATCCTCACCATCGGCATGGCGGTGGACGCGAATGTCCTCATCTTCGAGCGCCTCCGCGAGGAAATGAATGCCGGCAAATCGCTCGGCACTGCGCTCACCGGCGCCTACGACAAGGCATTCAGCGCGATCTTCGACGCCAACGCCACCACCCTCATCACCGCCGTCATCCTCTTCTGGCAGGCGAGCGGCTCGGTCAAGGGCTTCGCCGTTACGCTCACCCTCGGCATCATCGCCTCGATGTTCTCCGCGCTCCTCTTCACGCGCACCGCCTTCCGCTGGCTCGTGGACAAGGGCGGCCTCAAAACCCTCACGATGCTCGATCTCGCGCCGAAGCGCCAATTCAACTTCCTCGGCCTGCGCGGCTGGGCGGCGACCTTCTCGATCCTCCTCATCGGCGGCTCGATCGCCGTCTTCGCCATGCGCGGGCAGTCGAACTTCGGCATCGACTTCCGCGGCGGCGACCTCCTCATCGTGGATTCCTCGCAGCCCGTCACCGTCGCCGAGGCCCGCAAGGCCATCGACGACCCGAACACCGTCATCCAGTTCGAGCGCGAGGGCATCAAGGAAATGCTTACCTTCCGCAGCCCGCAGGGCACCGGCTCCGCCGTCCTCGAGAAACTCCAAGCCTCCTTCCCGGACCGCGGCATCGTCCCGGTCGGCCAAGATACGGTCGGCCCCCAAATCGGCTGGGAATTCGCCAAAGGCTCACTCATAGCGCTCGGCCTCGGCATGCTCGGCATCCTGTTCTATGTCACCCTGCGCTTCGAATTCTCCTTCGCCCTCGGTGCCGTTGTGGCCCTCATCCACGATGTGGTCATCACTCTCGGCGTCTTCTCGCTCGTCGGCGGCGAATTGTCCCTCGTGATGGTCGGCGCCATCCTCACGATCGCGGGCTATTCCATCAACGACACCATCGTCATCTTCGACCGCATCCGCGAAGGCCTCAAAACCGGCGAACGCGGCACTGTCGAAAAGCTGATGAACCTGAGCATCAATCAAACCCTCGGCCGCACGATCCTCACCGGCGGCACGACCCTCCTCTCTGTCGGGGCGCTCTATTTCTTCGGCGGCGCGGTTCTGCGCGATTTCTCGTTCGCCATCCTCATGGGCATCGTCATCGGCACCTACTCGTCGATCTTCGTCGCCGCGCCAGTCGTCCTGTGGACCTCCAAGCTCCGCGGCAAGAGCGTCCGCCGCGAAGTCCTCGAAACCGAGGCCCTCAAAAAAGCCTGACCCGCACCGCATCCGTGCACTCTCCGGAGGTCTCCGCTTTTCCTCTTGCCTGCCGGTGACCCTGCCTCATTTTTAAATCCGCATGCCCAATACCATTCTCGTCGGCGCCCAGTGGGGCGATGAAGGCAAAGGAAAAATCATCGACTACCTCACCGATGATGCCGAAATCGTCGTCCGCAGCCAGGGCGGCAACAACGCCGGTCACACAATTGTCATCGAGGGCGAAAAATACATCCTGCACCTCATCCCCTCGGGCATCCTCCGCAAATCGAAGACCTGCGTCATCGGCAACGGCGTCGTCCTTGACCCGGTCGCCCTCGTCGGGGAGATCGAGGGACTCCGCGCCCGCGGGGTGAAGGTTGGAAAAAACCTCCTCATCAGCGATGCCGCGCATCTCGTGTTTCCCTACCACCGCGCGCTCGACGAGCAGCGCGAGGCGCTCAAAGGCCAAGGAAAAATCGGCACCACCAAGCGCGGCATCGGCCCCGCCTATGCCGACAAGGCATCCCGCACCGGCATCCGCGCCGGCGACCTCCTCAAGCCCGACGAATTTGCCGAAAAACTCACAGCCCGCGTCAAAGAGAACAACGCCATCCTGAAAGGGCTCGGCGCAAAAACACTCTCCGCGAAACAAATCCTGGATGACTACCTCGCCGCGGCGAAAGTTCTCGAACCCTTCATCGTCAATACGGTCGTGTTCCTGCACGGCGCCGTCAAAGAAGGCATTCCCATGCTGTTCGAGGGCGCGCAGGGCACATTCCTCGATATCGATCACGGCACCTATCCGTTCGTCACGAGTTCGAACACCACAGCCGGCGGCGCCTGCACGGGCAGCGGCGTGCCGCCCCACCGCATCGATACCGTCATGGGCGTCATGAAGGCCTACACCACCCGCGTGGGCGAGGGGCCGTTTCCCACCGAGGATGCCAATCTCACTTCCACGCTTCACGGCATGGGCCGCGAATTCGGCGCCACCACCGGACGCCCGCGCCGTTGCGGTTGGTTCGACGCCGTCGCCACACGGTATTCCGCGATGGTCAATGGCATCGACGAACTCGCCATCACGAACCTCGACGGCCTCGATGGCGTCGAGTGGATCAAGGTGTGCGTCGGCTACCGCCTCGGTGGAAAAACGATCGACTTCCCGCCGGCCGATCACGCGGACATCGCCCGTTGCAAGCCGGTTTACATCGACATGCCCGGCTGGATGAAACCCACAGACCACGCCAAGAAAATCACCGAACTCCCGCCGAAGGCCCGCGACTACGTCAAAAAAATCTCCTCCCTCACCGGAGCCAAACTCTCGATCGTCAGCATCGGTCCCGCGCGCGCACAAACCATCCGGCTTTGAAAAACCCGCCTCCCCCGAAGCATGTCGCCATCATTATGGACGGCAATGGCCGTTGGGCGCAGGGGCGCGGACTGCCCCGGCTCGCGGGCCACGAGGCCGGTTCGAAATCCATCGAACGCTGTGTGCAGGCGTGCCTCGACACCGGCGTCGAATTCCTGACGCTCTACGCGTTTTCTTCGGAGAACTGGAAGCGCCCCGAGGCCGAGGTCTCCGGCCTCATGCTACTCCTCGAAAAATTCCTGAACCAAAAGCGCGATGAAATGGTTCGCGAAGGAATTCGCCTGCGCCACATCGGCCGCATCGACGACCTCCCCGGCGCCTGCAGGCGCAAGCTGCGGGAGGTCATGGACGCCACCGCGCACAACTCCCGCCTCCAACTCGTCCTCGCGCTCAGCTACAGCGGCCGCGCGGAAATCGTCGATGCTGTCAAATCCATCGTCCGCGACACCGCCGCCGGCAAGATCGCCGAGGGCGACATCACGCCGGAACTCATCGACTCCCGCCTCAACACCGCCGGCATGCCCGATCCCGACCTCCTCATCCGCACCTCGGGCGAAATGCGCATCTCGAATTTCCTCCTCTGGCAGCTCAGCTACACGGAAATCCATGTGACGAAAAAACTGTGGCCGGATTTTCAAAAGGAAGACTTCCTCGCCGCGTTGGAAGACTTCGCCTCCCGCTCCCGACGCTACGGTGGTGTGGAGGCCATCGGGAACCCGAAGCAATGAGCGATCCCGCCCGCAAAACCATATCCACATTGCGCGAGGAGTGCCGCGCCGGCTCGCTCGGAGCGCGGGTCCGCGCCCAAGTGGACGAGCTGACGAAAAAAGAATCCTCGAACGGCAAGCCATTCTGGGAACTCAAGCTGCGCGATGCCGGGGATGCGCTTGTCTTGCGGGCCTGGTCGGACACCGATGCCTTCCGCATCTGCGAGGATTTGGATCGTGGCGAGTGCGTCGAGGTCGAAGGGGAGTTTGCAATCAATGGCGGCTTTGGTCTCGATGCACGGCGCTGGAGGTTGCGTCCGCTCAACCCTGCCGAGGCTGAGGAACTCTTCGCCGGTAGCGCCGACGAGGCTGCCGCCCTCGATCGGGATTTTTCCGATGTGAAGCGGATGGTGGAGGCATTTACCGATCCGCGCCTGAAGGCCCTCTGCGGGCTGTTCCTCGAGGAGTTCGGCCCGCGCTTCCGGCGCGCCGCCGCCGCACGCTTCAACCACCATGCCCATCGCGGAGGTCTCCTGCGCCACACCGCCCAGATGATGCGGTCCGCCGAAGCCATTTGCGGGGCCTATGATTTTCTGAACCGCGATCTGCTGCTCGCCGGCGTGTTGTTCCACGATTGCGGCAAGCTCTGGGAAATGTGCCCGCCCGAGGCGGGATTCGAAATGCCCCGCGGACTCCGGGGCGAGTTGCTCGGCCACATCAGCATCGGCATCGAGGTCGTCAACGCCCTCTGGCGCAAACTCCCGCTGGAGGAATGGTCCGCCGCGAATCCCTCGAACGAGGATGTGCGCCTGCACCTCCTGCATTTGATCGCCTCGCATCATGGAGAGTTGCAATTCGGTTCGCCCATCGAGCCGAAAACCCCCGAAGCCCTCGCGCTCTCGATGGTGGACAACCTCGACGCCCGCCTGGAAATGATCGTCGCCGCCTACGCGAAACAACCCGAAATCGCCCCCGGCATCCACGAGCGGGTCAAACCCCTCAACAACACCTCGCCGGTCAAACCGCTCGGCCGTTTCTCTGTTGGGAGCGGGACAAATCCCATTCCTTGAATTCCTGCAGGCC
>JBMOIA010000091.1:0-5762 GCA_049317565.1 Terrimicrobiaceae bacterium
GTGGGGCCGGTGACGAGGATGATGCCGTCCGGGAGGTTGATGCATTGTTCGAACTTCGCCTGGTCGTCGGAGAGGAACCCGAGATCCGGGAGGCCGAGGAGGAGCGAGGTTTTATCGAGGATGCGCATGACGACGCTCTCGCCGTGGACGGTGGGAATGGTGGAAACGCGGAGGTCGAGGGATTTGTCGCCGACGCGGATCTGGATGCGGCCATCCTGCGGCAGGCGCTTCTCCGCGATGCTCATCGTGCGCGACATGATCTTCAGGCGACTGACGATCGCGCCGTGGAGGCGTTTCGGCGGGGATTGCATTTCCTGCAGGACGCCGTCGATCCGGAAACGGACGCGCATTTTGCCTTCGAGGGGCTCGATGTGGATGTCGCTCGCGCGATTCGTGTGGGCTTCGAGCAGGAGCATCGAGACGAGCTTGATGACCGGGGCGTCGCCTTCGGCGGCTTCGCCATCGCCATCCTCGTCGGAATTAGTATCCCGCCCCTCCACCGGGCCGATGGATTTGAGAAGGTCATCGGCCGATCCGTGGTGTTTGACGATGAGTTTGTGGATCGCCTTGGGGGCGCCGCAGACGAATTCAATCTCGCGCTGCAGCTTGTAGGTGAGGTCGTCCATGGTCTGCATGGCCATGGGATCGGCGAGAGCGACAATCAAAACCCCGTCGCGAACAGTCACCGGCATCGCCTGGTAGCGGCGGGCGTCGTCGGCGGAGACGAGTTCGGCGATGTTTTTTTCGATCACTGCGCCCTCGAGGTCGAGGAACTCCATGCTGTTCATCGCGGCGAGCGCACGGGAGACATCCTCTTCGGAAACCGCCCCGCTTTTGACGAGGGTTTGCACGAGCCCGTCCTCGCCTGCTTGGGCGCGCGCGACATCGATTTGGGATTTCGTCAGGAGACCGAGGTCCCGGAGGCTTTCCGCGATGTATTCGTCGTTGTTGGGCACGCCTGTGAGGAATTGAGGAGTGTGTTTCATTATGGCAGGGGGCGTGCGAAGTCAACGCACCCCGCCCTTGGCAAAAATCCCGCATGCCGCCGCCGGTTTTTCTGATAGGGATTCGCGTCCTCAAATCCGAACCATGTCCCGCTTCCGGCTCTCCGATCTCAACCCCGAGCAACAGCGCGCCGCCACGCACGGTGAGGGGCCGCTGTTGATCCTGGCCGGCGCCGGCACGGGCAAGACGCGGACTATCGTGGCGAGGATCACTTGGCTCGTGGCCAACGGCACGCCGGCTTCGAAAATTCTCGCCGTCACATTCACGAACAAGGCCGCCCGCGAGATGAAGGAACGCATCGCGGGCATGCTCGACGAGGACCAGTCGGACGGCATCACCGCCTCGACATTCCACGCCTTATGCGTCCGCATCCTGCGCGCCGACGCCGACAAGCTCGGATACAAAAACAATTTCACGATTTTCGACGAGGGGGACCAAATCGGGTTGATCAAAAAGGTCATCAACCGCGTCACGGCCAAGGATGAAAAACTCGACCCCGGCCTCGCGAAGAACCTCATCAGCCGGGCGAAAAACAATGGCTGGGCCCCGCCGCAGGATGACGAAACGGTCCTCGGCGCGGTCTATTCGCGCTACAACCGGGAATTGCATGCGCTGAACGCGATGGATTTCGACGACCTGCTGGTCCAGGCCGTGCGGCTTTTGAACGAACACCGCGAGGTTCGCGACAAATGGCGCGGGCGTTTTTCCCACATGCTTGTGGACGAGTTCCAGGATACGAACCGCCTCCAACTCGACCTCGTCGGCTTGCTGGCGTCGGGTAGCCCGCCGAATATTTGCGTGGTCGGCGATGACGACCAGAGCATCTACGGCTGGCGCGGCGCGGAGGTCTCCAACATCCTCGAGTTCGAGCGGCATTTCCCGAACCCCGCGGTCATCCGCCTCGAGCAAAACTACAGAAGCACGAACCAAATCCTCGGCGCGGCGAACCGCCTCATCAAAAACAACCCCCGCCGCCGCGCAAAAAACCTCTGGAGCCCCGTGGATGGCGGCGACCCGGTCCATGTGGTTTCGGTGGCGGATGACAAAACCGAAGCGGAATTCGTGGCCGGCGAAATCGGCGCGGCGCGGGGGGCGAAGTCGCTACCGTGGGAACATTTCGCCGTCATTTACCGCATGAACGCCCAGTCCCGCCTGTTCGAGCAAACGCTACGCCGCATGCGAATCCCCTACCGCCTCGTCGGCGGCAAAAGTTTTTTCGACCGCCGGGAGGTCAAGGACATCATCGCCACGATCGCCTGCATCCTGAATCCCCAGGACGACATCTCGCTACTGCGGATCATCAACACGCCCCCTCGCGGAATCGGGGCGACGAGCGTCGAAATCGCTCTCGAGGAAAGCGCAAAAACCCACAGCACCCTTTTCGACACGCTCACATCCCCGGCGTTCGCGGACCAGGTCTCGCGCCGCACGGCTGCGGCGATCCGGGAATTTGCCGACGGGCTCTCCGCCTCGCGGATTCAGCTTATGACGCCCGGGGCGGATGCTTTTGCGGTGGTGAACGGCTATCTCGCGGCGTGCGGTTATTTCGACGATCTCAAGCGCAGTTGCAAAACGCCCGAAGAAGCGCTCAACCGCGAATCCGGCGCCAAGGAAGTCCTCAATGCGCTGGCCGCCCACCAGCAAAAGCGGCGCGGCTCTGTGCAGGATTTCCTCGACGAACTCACGCTCGACCGCGAGCGCGAGGAGGACAAAAAAGAGGATGCGAAAGGCGTTACCCTTATCACGCTCCACGCCGCGAAGGGACTCGAGTTTTCCCAGGTTTTCCTGATTGGCGCCGAAGACGGGCTACTCCCGCACGAGCGCTCGAAAAGCGAGGGCACCGTGGACGAGGAGCGGCGGCTGTTTTATGTCGGCATCACGCGCGCGATGAAATCGCTCACGATCACGCATTGCAGGAACCGGCTGAAGTTCGGCTCGGCGATGCATTGCCGGCCAAGCCCGTTCCTCAAGGAAATCGAGGGCGAGGGCGTCCTCACCGAGTCCCACGAGCAAATCATGTCGCGCCCCGTTGCGCAGGAGGACATCGCCGCGTCGTTCGCCAGCCTCCGCGCCATGCTGGCCGCCGATTGATTCGCCGGGTCCGGGCTGGATTTCCGCCGCCGCCGGGATAGCATCACCGCCCATGAAATACATTTTCGTGACGGGCGGTGTGGTCAGTTCGCTTGGCAAGGGTCTCGCCGCCGCCTCGCTCGGCACGCTTCTCGAGATGCGGGGATTGAAGGTTGTCCTGCAAAAACTCGATCCCTACCTGAATGTGGACCCCGGCACGATGAACCCGTTCCAGCACGGCGAGGTTTATGTGTTGGCGGACGGCGCGGAGACCGACCTCGACCTCGGGCACTACGAGCGGTTCACCAATTGCGTCCTTACGCGACACAACAATCTCACCAGCGGCCAGGTTTACGAAACCGTCCTCGCGAAGGAGCGCCGCGGCGACTACCTCGGCAAGACGGTGCAGGTGATTCCCCATGTCACCGACGAGATCAAGACGCGCATCCGCGAGGTCGGCGAGCGCTCGAACGCCGATGTCGTCATCACCGAAATCGGCGGCACCACCGGTGACATCGAGGGGTTGCCGTTCCTCGAGGCGATCCGCCAATTCGCCCTCGAGGTCGGCACAGGCAATGTGGTGATCATGCATGTCACCCTGGTCCCGTTCATCAAGGCGGCCGGGGAGTTGAAAACAAAACCCTCGCAGCAAAGCATCGCCAAGCTCCGCGAGATCGGCCTGCAGCCGCAAGTGTTGATCTGCCGCACGGAAATGCCGCTCGACCGCGATGTCCGCGAAAAGCTTTCCCTGTTCTGCAATGTCCCGCTCGATGCGGTTATCGAAGCCGCTGATGTGGACCACACCATTTACGAATCGCCCCTCAACCTCCACGACGAGGGCCTCGACAAGATCGTCTGCCGGCTTTTCAACCTCCAAACCCCGGAGCCCGAACTCGCCGACTGGAAGCGCTTCGTCCAGCGCGTCGTCTCGCCGAAAAAACGCGTCCGCATCGCGATCGTCGGAAAATACATCGAGCTCCAGGATGCCTATAAAAGCATCTACGAATCACTCACACATGCCGGCGCGTCGCACGATTGCGGCATCGACATGGTGCTCGTGGACGCCGAGGACATCGAGCAGGAGGGCGCCGACAAATATCTCCGCGGAGTCGCCGGCGTGCTGGTTCCAGGCGGTTTCGGCGACCGCGGGGTCGAGGGCAAGATCAATGCCGCCCGCTATGCGCGCGAGTCGCGCACGCCGTTCCTCGGCCTCTGCCTGGGCATGCAGGTCGCCACGATCGAATTCGCCCGCAATGTCTGTGGCCTTGAAAAAGCCAACAGCGTCGAATTCGACCCGTCGACACCCCATCCCGTCATTTGCCTACTCGAGGAGCAGAAGGATGTGACGGACAAGGGAGGCTCCATGCGGCTCGGCACCTGGCAGACGCGGATCGCTGAAGGAACCCTCGCGCGGCAGGTTTACGGAAAAAACGAGGCGTCCGAGCGCCACCGCCACCGCTACGAATTCAACATGGCCTACCGGGAAACGATGGAGAAAAACGGCTTCGTCATTTCAGGAACCTCGCCCGACGGCTCGCTCGTGGAACTCATCGAATTGAAAAACCATCCGTGGTTCCTCGCCTGCCAGTTCCATCCGGAGTTCCAGTCAAAGCCGAACAAGGCGCACCCGCTGTTCAAGGGCTTCATCGCCGCCTCCCTCGCCCACGAGGATTGAGCTCGGCGCTCAGCCGCCGTGCGCGGCGGCAATTGCTTCCCAAAGAGCCTTCTCTTTCGAATCCGGCGCCTCGGGGACGGTGATCGCCACCACCGCGAAGAGGTCGCCGCGCTTGCCCCCGCCGAGGGGAATCCCCATTCCCGGCAGCCGGAATTTTTTTCCGGTTTGCGTTCCCGGCGGAACCTTCAGCTTCACCTTCCCGCCGAGGGTTGGGACCATCACGCTTGAGCCCAGCACTGCGTCCCAAGCGGGGAGCTCGAGGTCGTAAACCAAATCCTCGCCGTCGATTTCGAAATCGGGATGGCGCTGGATTTTTACACGCAGGTAGAGATCGCCCGCACCGCCGCCGCCCGCTCCCGTTCCGCCCTGCCCGGCGAGGCGGATTTTTTGCCCCTCGCGGATTCCCTTCGGGATTTTGACGGTGAAGGTCTCGAGCTTTTTATTCGACCCGCGGCGGAACGAAATCTGGCGCGTCGAGCCATTCAACGCTTCCTCGAGCGTGACGAGGATGTCGGCTTCAGCGTCCTGCCCGCGCTGGGGCTGTTCGCCAAACCCGCCACGGGCTCCGCGCATTCCGCCGAACATTTGTTCGAAGAAATCACTGAAACCGGTCCCGCCGAATTCGAAGTCCTGCTCGAAAACCTGCGCACCGCGCCGCCGGAATCCCCCGCCCGCACCGGCACCCGCCCCTGGTGGGGGAGGACCATGCTGCCAATCCGCGCCGAATTCGTCGTAGCGCTTGCGTTTCTCGGGGTCGCCGAGCACCTCGTAGGCCTCGTTGATTTCCTTGAACTTCTCCTCGGCCGCTTTCTTGTCCTTGGCGGTGTCAGGGTGGTGCTGCCGCGCGAGTTTGCGGAAGGCGGATTTGATTTCGGAGGCGCTGGCGGACTTGGGCACGCCGAGCGTTTGGTAATAATCGCGGAATTGCGCCGACATCTGCTTTCGAATTTGGTCGCGGCATTCTGCCCGTTTATTCCATTCTGTCCAACCCATGCTCGACATCCGACTCATC
>JBMOIA010000092.1:0-5717 GCA_049317565.1 Terrimicrobiaceae bacterium
TGGAATTACATGCACTGGTTCTACAGCCAGCTCGACACGGTGTATGTGAATTCCGAGGGCTACCGGAAATGCTGGATCGAACGGGGGATTCCCCGCGAGCGGTTGCGCATCCTGCCGCGGGGGCTGGACACCGAGTTGTTCCATCCCTCGAAACGCGATCGGGGTTTTTGGGAGGCGCGCGGGCTGAGGGCCGGCGAGGCGGCGATGCTTTTCGTCGGCCGGGTTTCGAAGGAAAAAAACCTCGATGTGTTGGTCGCGGCCACGCGGCGGCTGGCGGAATGGGGCACGCCGGTGCGGCCGATCATCGTCGGGGACGGCCCCTACATGGGCGAGATGCGGCGGTTGCTCGGGGATGCGATTTTTACCGGGTATCTTTCGGGCGAGGACTTGGCGCGAGGGTATGCCTCGGCGGATTTTTTCGTGTTTCCGAGCACGACCGACACTTTTGGAAATGTGGTGCTCGAGGCGCAAGCGAGCGGGATTCCAGTGGTGGTATCGGATGTCGGGGGTCCGAGGGATTTGGTCGGGGACGGTGTGGACGGGTTCGTCACGCGCGCTCTCGATGTGAACGAACTCGCCGGGGCGGTCCGCAAGCTGGCCGGCGATGCGGAGCTTCGGCGCCGCATGGGTGCGGCGGGACGGGCGCGTGTGGAAGACCGGGATTGGAGCGAGGCTTTCGAAAAATTCTGGGCTGCCTCGCCGGAGTAGCGGCTGTGGATTTTTGCGAAACGCGCGCATCCTATTTTCGTGACAATGCCGGGCGGCTGTTGAGTATTTGTTCCATTCTCACCATGTGGCCGGCGTCCCTCCAGATTGAACGAAAGTGAAAAGCGCTGCTTTCGAATCCGGTGCTGTGGTTTTTTCCGAGGGAGACAAGAGTCAGGAGGCTTATCGGATTTTATCCGGCAAGGTGGAAATCACGATCGACGGGCGTGACAAGCCGATCGTCCTCTCGGTGCTTGGTCCGGGCGACATTTTCGGCGAGATGGCGATGGTGGACGAGCGCCCTCGTTCGGCGACGGCGCGGTGTGTGGAGGAAACCGAGTGCGAAGTGATGGGGCCCGGGGATTTCCAGGCGGCGATCCTGGAACAGCCGCACCGCCTGCTGCCGTATCTTTCCAATTTTTTCGAGAGGCTGCGGACGGTCAACGACCGGCTGCACCTTGAGATGAAACTGCGGGCGCAGAGTCGCGCCGCCTCGCTGACAAAGGACAGGCAGACCATCGTGCCGCCTGTGCCGCACCGCAACCAACCGATCGAAAAAACCCGACCTGAACACACCATGGAGACAGCCACGATTGAACCAACGAGAGGCGTGACCCGCGCCGTGATCACACCCATGACGCCGCTCTGCGGCTCGAGAACCGAGGCGGGTGAGGGGCCGATCGAGATCACGAAATTTCCGTTCCGCATCGGGCGGAGGACGAGTGCCGATGACGGGAAGGGAACGGTTTTTTCCGCGAATGACTACGGGTTGAACGATGTGGAGCCGTTCCAAGTTTCGCGCAGCCATTGCTCGATCGAGCGCGAGGGGGACAAGTATTTCGTCCGCGATCGCGGCAGCACGCTCGGGACGGTGGTGAATGATGTCCAGATCGGCGTGAATTACGCCACGCTCACGCGAGATCTCGTGAAGGGAGAAAACATCCTGGTGGTGGGTTCGGCGCGGAGTTCGTTCCGGTTCCGCATCGAGCTGGCCTGACGCCGCGGTTCAAACGCGGGCGACGAGGAGCTCGCGCTGGAAGACGAGTTCCTTCGGGAGCTCGCTGTAGAGCCGGATGAAGAGTTCGTCCTGCAGGAGAAGTTCGCGGTGCCACTCGGTGGTATCGATTTTCTGGGCCTCCGCGAAGATCTCCGGGGTGACGGTTTTTTCGAGCCCCTCCATGTCGATGTCCTCGTAGTCGGGGAGCCAGCCGATCGAGGTTTCGAGCGCATGGGCGCCGAAGCGGCAGCGCTGAACCATCCATTTCAGGATGCGTGCGTTTTCGCCGAAGCCGGGCCAGAGGAATTTGCCGTCCGCGTTTTTCCGGAACCAATTCACATGGAAAATGCGCGGGACATACTTGATGGATTTGCGCAGCTCGAGCCAGTGGGAGAAGTAGTCGCCCATGCTGTAGCCGCAGAAGGGGAGCATCGCCATGGGGTCGCGCCGCACCTGGCCGGTGGCGCCCTTGGCCGCGGCGGTGGTTTCCGAGCCCATCGTCGCGCCGAGGAACACGCCGTGGGACCAGTTGAACGCTTGGAAAATGAGCGGCATGGTCGTGGAGCGGCGACCGCCGAAAATGATGGCGCTGACCGGCACGCCCTCCGGGTTTTCCCACTCGGGGTCGATCGTCGGGCAATTGCGCGCGGGGGCGGTGAAGCGGCTGTTCGGGTGGCTGCTCAGGACGGGTTTGCCATCGGCATCGGTTTGACCGGGTTTCCAATCGCGGCCGAGCCAGTCGATGAGATGTGCGGGGGGTTCCTTCGTCATGCCCTCCCACCAGACATCGCCTTCGTCCGTGAGGGCGACATTGGTGAAAATGGTGTCGGCTTTGATGGAATCCATCGCGATCGGGTTGCTCGCATACGAGGTGCCGGGGGCGACGCCGAAAAAGCCGGCCTCGGGGTTGATGGCGCGCAGGCGGCCGTCGGGGCCGGGTTTGATCCACGCGATGTCGTCGCCCACGCAGGTGATTTCCCAACCGGATTTGCGCAGGCATTCCGGTGGGACCATCATCGCGAAGTTGGTTTTGCCGCAGGCGCTGGGGAAGGCGGCGGCGGCGTAGGTTTTTTCGCCGTCCGGGGATTTGACCCCGAGGACGAGCATGTGCTCGGCGAGCCAGCCCTCGTCGCGCGCCATGGCCGAGGCGATGCGCAGGGCGAAGCATTTTTTCCCCAGCAGGGCGTTGCCGCCGTAGCCCGAGCCGAAGCTCATGATGAGGCGCTCCTCGGGGAAGTGGGTGATGTAGGTATTGGCCGGATCGCACGGCCAGGGGGTGTCCTTTTCGCCCGGCGAGAGCGGTCGGCCGACCGAGTGGAGGCATTTCACGAACGAGCCGGATTTTTCGATCTCGCCGTAAACGCGGGTGTCCACGCGCGTCATGATCGACATGTTCGCCACGACATACGGGCTGTCTGAAATTTCGATGCCGTATTGGGCGATCGGCGAGCCGACCGGGCCCATCGAGAACGGGATGACAAACATCGTCCTCCCGCGCATGCAGCCCGTGAAGAGCGACTGGAGGCGGGCCTTCATTTTTTCCGGTGCCTCCCAGTTGTTGGTGGGGCCGGCGTCTTTTTTCGACTGCGAGCAGATGAAGGTGCGCTCCTCGACACGGGCGACATCGCGGGGGTCGCTGCGGACGAGGAGCGAATTCGGGCGCTTCGCGGCGTTCAGCCAAACGCCGGCGCCGGATGCCACGATGGCATCGCGCATGGATTTGTCCTGCGCGGGTGAGCCGTCGCACCAAAAGACTTCGCGGGGCTGGGTGATGGCAGCAATTTGATCCACCCAGCTTGTGACGGAATCGAGTCGGGGGCGAGGGGAGCCGGTCTGCGAAACGGGTGTGGCATCCATAGGGAAGAAATTTCAACCCGGGTCGCGCCCGGCACAAGGAGAAGAATCCCTTACGGGTTTTTGGATCGGACTATTGCGCGGTGGCGGATTCGAGCCAGGCGAGGGCTTTCGTGTAGCTCTGGCGCTCGAGGTAGTGGCGGAGCATGGGGTCGGCCTCGGCGGGGAGATTTGCAACGAGGGAATCGAGGCGGGCGGCGGCGGATTTGAGGGCTTCGAGGTGTGCGGCGGGGTCGCGGTCGCGGAAGGCGTGGTCGGCCACGGTGTCGAGGCGGGCTTTCACGGCGGCGTGGAGTTCGTGGAGGGTGGCTTCGCCCATCGCGGAAGGGTGCGGCCGCGTCAGGCGGCGGCGGATTTTTCCCCGGATTTCGGGCGGGGCATTGCTTCGCGCTCGGCGCGGCGCGGGTAGGCGATGCGGGCGTGGAGCATGTTGACGAGCGAGAAGCGGAAGCTTTCGGCGGCGGTCCAGATTTCGGCGAGCGTGAGGGGGGCTTCGTCGAGTTGGCCTTCGTCGAGGCGGGATTTGACGATATTGCGGACGAGGTCGTCGATGCGCTGGGGGGTGGGGCGGTCCATGCTGCGGGAGGCGCTCTCGATGGCGTCGGCGAGGCTGACGAGGGCGGCTTCCTTGGTTTGGGGCTTGGGGCCGGGGTAGCGGAACGATTCCTCGCTGACTTCGGGGATGTCGTCCTCGCGCATGTTCATGATTTTGCCCCCGAGGCGGGCGTCCTCCTGCTGCTGGAGGGCGCGCTGGAGGAAGTAGGAGACGGTGGAGGTGCCGTGGTGCTGGCCGATGATGTCCACGATTTCCTGGTTGAGTTTGTGCTTGAGGGCAAGGTCCACGCCTTCCTTGACATGGGCGATGATGATGAGGGCGCTCATGGTGGGGGTGAGGTCGTCGTGGGGGTTGTCGCCGACGGGGGTGTTTTCGGTGAAATACTGGGGCTTCACGAGTTTGCCGATGTCGTGGAAGTAGGAGGCGACGCGGCAGACGGTGGGGTTGGCGCCGACTTTTTCGGCGGCGGCCTCGGAGAGGTTGGCGACGGCGAGTGAGTGGTGGTAGGTGCCGGGGGCTTCGAGGCTGAGGCGCTTGAGGAGCGGGTGGTTGAGGTCGCTCATCTCGAGCCACGAGATCTCGGTGGTGATCTTGAACGGGTGCTCGAGCATCGGGAGGATGCCGCTGGCGACGACTGCCGTGGCGATGCCGGTGGCGAACGCGGCGAGGCTTTGCCAACCGACCATTTGCCAATCAGTGCCGCCCGGGAAGAGCGAGAAGGGTCCGATTTGCCCGAAGGCCGCGGCGAGGATCCATGTGGCGAGGCCAACATACACGCCGGCGCGCACGAGGCGGCTGCGGCGGCGGACCTGCAGCGTGACGAAGACGGCGATGAACCCGGTGATGAGGGAAATGACGAGGAAGACGGGGTCGATGCGGCCGATGAGGAGCGATCCCCAGAGGCTGACGAAGACGGCGGCGTAGAGGCCGTGGTTGCGCCCGAGGAGGACCGACAGGACGAGCGGCGCGAAGGCGTAGGGGATGAGCAGCGGGGCGAGCTGGAGGTCCAAATTGCCGGCCGCGGCCTGGCTGAGGATGGCTTTGATGACGCCGAGTTGGGCGAGCATGATGCCCAGCACGAGGCAGAGGCGGGAGTTGCTGCCGAAGGTGGCGGGGTGGTTGATCCAGAGCTGTGCGACGGCGGTAACGAGGATCAGCAGGCAGAGGAGGAATTTTTTCGCGGGCTCCTCCTGGATGCCGGTGAAGATAAGGGCGGCGAGGCCGAGGACGAACGCGCCGAGCAGGACGGTGCGGAGCGGCCAGCCGGTTTCGAGCGAGCGCAGGAAATCGCTATCGACAATCGTGCGGCGGCGCTTGCCGCAATCCATGCCCCGGCCGACGAGGCGCCAGCGTTTGAAAATGCCGAACATCGGTCAGGAAATCGCCGGCAGGAAGGAGGGGGCGGGAAAAACGGAATCGGCGGCTCGGCCGAAGCGGGGATTGCGGATCATGGATAGGTTTTGGTCAGATCCGGCTTTCGCGGGATCCACGGTGATCTTTATAGGCTAAAATCACGGATTGCACAAGGGGGTGCCTGACAACATCCTTTTCGGTGAAGAAGTGCATGCCGATGCCCTCGACCTTGCGGAGGGCGGCGGCGGCTTC
>JBMOIA010000093.1:0-5647 GCA_049317565.1 Terrimicrobiaceae bacterium
GTTTTACTTCAGGGCGGGGGCCTTCTTTTTGGCGGCGGGCTTTTTTTCGCGGGGGGCGCGGGGTTCGAATTCGAAGACGACTTTGGCGCCTTCCAATTTCAAATACGCGGAGAAGGGTTTGCCTTTTTTGCTGATGAAACGGGGGATGAGGTCGGTTTTGCCGACGGTCAAAATTTTGTCCACCTGCTCGCGGGGGATTTCTTTTTGGCAAAGGGATTTTCCCATGCGGAATTTGCACTTGGTGATGTTGCTGCACTGCCAGGCGGTGCCGGTATCGTGGATGGTGCCGGTCTTGCAGGCGGGGCAGGTGCCGATGGAGGGGAGTTGGGAAAAATCGATGCGGGCGGCGGAGTCGGCGCTGTCGCCGAAGTCGAAGGATTGTTTGCCTTCGGTTTTGTCGAATTGGACGACGGCGTTGAAGGGGCGGCCGAGCTTGCTGCGGAAGCCTTCGAGCGGGCCGACGCGGAGGTCGGTGAGGAGTTTCTCGACTTCCTCGCGCTCGAATTGGCGTCCGGACATGTTTTTCCAAACGATGGCGCCGCACTTGGCGCCGCATTCGAAGGCCTTGAAGGATTCGGTGAATCCGATGTGGCCGCATTTCGGGCAGGGGATTTCGAGGTCTTGGAATGTGCCGGAGACGAGGTCGCCTTCGAAGGATTTGGCTTTTTCGACGATGTCGCTGGTGAAGGCCTTGATGTCGCGCATGAAGGCGGCGCGGTCGAGGCCGCCGTGCTCCATTTGCTTGAGCTTGAATTCCCATTCGCCGGTCATTTCGGGCGAGGTGAGGGATTGGATGCCGAGGCCGCGGAGGAGGGTGATGAGGGCGAGGCCCTTCGAGGTGACGATGAGTTCCTTGCCCTGGCGGAGGAGGTAGCCGTCGAGGATGAGGCCTTCGATGGTTTGTGCGCGGGTGGCGGGGGTGCCGAGGCCGCGCTGGGACATGGCCTCGCGGAGTTCCTCGTCGTCCACAAGCTTGCCGGCGCCTTCCATGGCGGAGAGGAGGGTGGCTTCGGAGTAGCGGGCGGGCGGGCGGGTTTCGTTTTCCTTGATTTCGAGCGACTCGGTTTTGGCGGGTTCGCCGTCGCGGACGGGGACGATATTTTCATCCTCGCCGGCGGCTTCCTTGCCGTAAACGGCGAGCCAGCCGGGTTCGGTGAGGATTTTCCCGTCGGTGCGGAAGGCTTCGCCTTCGACGCGGGTGGTGCGGGTGGTGACTTCGAATTTGGCGGCGGGGTAGAACGCGGCGACGAAGCGGCGGGCGACCATGTCGTAGATTTTCAGCTCGAACTCGTCGAGTTTGGCGGGGGAGACGCCGGTGGGGATGATGGCGAAGTGGTCGGTGACTTTGGCGGAGTTGAAGACGCGGCGGTTGAGGCCGATCCAGCCCTTGTCGAGCGCATGGCGGGCGTGGGCGGCGAGGTCCTGGATCTCGAGGCCGGCGAGGACTTTTTTGGCCTGGCCGAGGGTGTCGTCCGGGAGGTAGCGGGAATCGGTTCGCGGGTAGGTGAGGACCTTGTGCTTTTCGTAAAGGGCCTGGGCGAGCTGGAGGGTGCGCTTGGCGCTGAGGCCGAAGCGGGAGTTCGCCTCGCGCTGGAGGGTGGTGAGGTCGTAAAGCTGGGGCGCGATCTGGGTGGTGGGTTTTTTCTCTTCGGT
Source organism: Terrimicrobiaceae bacterium (assembly GCA_049317565.1). GTDB lineage: Bacteria > Verrucomicrobiota > Verrucomicrobiia > Chthoniobacterales > Terrimicrobiaceae > UBA967. The sequence continues at coordinate 1,654 of JBMOIA010000093.1, forward strand.
GATGGCGCCGGGTTTGCCCTGGCACTTGGCGATGATCGCCTCGGCGGAGGCGCGGTCCCAGAGGCGCTCGGGGCGGGCGTTTTCGTCGTCGGATTTCTTGAAGGATTCGCTGAACCAGCGGCCGCGGTAGGTGCCGGCGGCGATGCCGAAGTCGGCGAAGACCTCGAAGTAGGGGCGGGGCTGGAAGGCGCGGATTTTTTCCTCGCGCTCGGCGAGGATGGCGAGCGTGGGGGTCTGGACGCGGCCGACGGGGGTGAGCTGGAAACCGCCGCCCTTGGAGTTGAAGGCGGTCATGGCGCGGGTGGCGTTGATGCCGACGAGCCAGTCGCTTTCGCTGCGGCAGACGGCGGCATCGGCAAGGGGGACCATCTCGGGGCCGGCGCGGAGCTGGGAGAAGCCGTCTCGGATGGCCTCGGGGGTCATGCTCTGGAGCCAGAGGCGGTGGGTGGGTTTTTTGCACCCGGCGAGCTGGACGATGTAGTGGAAGATGAGTTCGCCCTCGCGGCCGGCGTCGCAGGCGTTGACGACTTCGGAGACATCGGGGCGCTTGAGGAGGCGCTTGACGAGGTTCAGGCGGGAGGTGGTTTTTTCTATGGGCTTGAGGTCGAAGTGGTCGGGGATGATCGGGAGGTTCGCGAAGGACCACTTGCCGCGTTTTTTGTCCATCTCGTTCGGGAGGCAGAGTTCGACGAGGTGGCCGATGGCGGAGGTGATGATTTGGGAGTCGTTTTCGAAGTAGTCGTCCTTGCTGGAGAACTTGCCGAGGGCCTTGGCGAGGTCGCGGGCGACGGAGGGTTTCTCGGCGATGATGAGGGTTTTCGACATTTTTATGATGTTCTTACAAAGCGGCTTCCGGGAAGGCGCCGGACGAGCTTTTTCATTTCGAGGGCGAGCAAGGTAGAAGACACGGCGGGGCTTGGCAACCCGCATCTCTCGATGATCGCGTCGATGTGGGACTCGTCGTCGCCGATGGCCGAATGGACGAGGAGTTCGTCGCCGGCGAGGGCGGGGGCGGGTTTGGACGGGACGAGCGAGGGCTTCTCGGCGAAGAGGATGCCCATGTCGTCGAGGATGTCGGCGGCGGAGGCGACCAGCTTCGCGCCCTGCTGGATGAGGCGGTTCGAGCCAATGGCGGAGGGGTTGTCGATGCGACCGGGGACGGCGTAGATCGAGCGGCCCTGCTCGCCGGCCTGGGTGGCGCTGATGAGGGCGCCGCTCTGCGCACCCGCCTCGACGACGAGGACGCCGAACGAGCAGCCGGAGATGATGCGGTTGCGCATGGGGAAGGTTTGGCGGTCGGCCTTCGTGCGCATGGGGAACTCGGAGATGACGGCGCCCGAGGTGGCAATTTTTTCGGCGAGGGGCTGGTTTTCCGGCGGGTAGAGCTCGAGGAGGCCGCTGCCGAGGACGGCGATGGTGCGGCCCTTCGCGGCGAGGGCGGCCTGGTGGGCGGCGGTGTCGATGCCCCGGGCGAGGCCGCTGACGACGGTGACGCCGGCGTAGGCGAGCTGGTAGGTGAGTTTTTTCGCGGAGTCCGTAGCGTAATGACTGGGCTTGCGCGTGCCGATGACGCCGATGGCATGGCGGTCGCGTTCGAGGATTTCGCCAAGGATGTAAAGGGCGGTGGGGGGATCGTGGATTTCGCGGAGGAGCGCGGGGTAGTCCGGCGAGGCGGGGGTGAGGACTTTGGCGCCAGCATCGCGCACGAGGGCGAGTTCGGCGGGGAGGTCGACGGCAGACTCCCAGGCGCGGAGGGATTTGGCGGCCTCTGGACCGATACCTTCGACGGACTGGAGCTTCGCCAACGGCGCGGAGAGGATGGCTGCGGGCGAGCCGAGGGCATCAAGGAGTCGCCGGATGCGGACAGGGCCGATGCGCGGCACCATGTTGAGGGCGATGTAGGCCTCGGCGTCGGTCATGGGCGGGCGAGTAAAGCGGCGGGTGGCCGGCCGCCCAAGGAAAATATTGGGAGGAAAGCGAGTTGTTGAAAATGCATGTTCGATTTCTGCAGAAGCTGGAGTTTTTTGAAAATTGGTGTTCATTTGAACACCATGATTCTCCACCTCGATGCCGATGCCTTTTTCGCATCCGTCGAGCAGGCGGCCGATTCGCGCCTCCGCGGAAAACCCGTTGCCGTGGGCGGACAAACCCGCGGTGTGGTCGCCTCCGCCTCCTATGAGGCCCGACGCCACGGCGTCGCCTCTGCCATGCCGGTTTCGCAAGCGCGCCGCCTTTGCCCCCGCCTTGCCGTCGTGCCGGGCGACTTCGAAAAATACGAGCACTTCTCGGAAATGATGTTCAGCTACGCCCGCGACTTCACACCCATTGTTGAGGTCGGCTCGATCGACGAAGGCTACGCCGACCTCCGCGGCCAAAAAAATAAAACCCCTCGTGATATCGCCGAAACCATCCGCCGGGCGGTCCACGAAACCCTCCACATCACGCTCTCCGGCGGGCTCGCCTCGAACAAACTCGCCGCCCAGGTCGCCGGAAAATCCCGCAAACCCGACGCGCTCGTCGAAGTCCCCCCCGGCGGCGAGCGCGCCTTCCTCGCTCCACTTGCGAACCACTGGCTCCCCGGCGTCGGCCCCACCCTCGGAGAAACCCTCCGCCGCGCCGGCCTGCCGCTCATCCGCGATATCGCCGCCTCCACACCCGCCGACCTCGCCCTCTTCACCGGCAAATCCGCTCGCACACTCTGGGAATTCGCCAACGGCATCGACCCCCGCCCCATCACACCCGATCCGCCCGCCGCCCAATCCCGCTCCGCCCAACAAACCTTCGAAGCCGACACCACCGACGAGGCCTTCGTCCTCGCGACCCTGCGCTCCATGGCCGACCGCCTCTTCGCCCAACTCCGCACCGAAGGCCGGGCCGCCCGCACGCTCGCCGTCCGCATCCGCTACAGCGATTTCGCCGAATCCCGCCGCAGCCTCGGCCTCGGCGAACCCGTCTCCGCCGAAACCGCCATCTACGGCCACCTCGCCGCCCTCCTGAAAAACGCCTGGCACCGCCGCGCCGCGCTCCGCCTCGTTTCGCTCCAACTCTCGAACCTCTACACCGGCCCCGCATTCGCCGACCTGCCGCTCATCGCGCCATCAAAAAACCATGCCCGCCTGGCGGACCTTGCCGCCGCTGTGGACCGCGTGCGCGCCGCCCACGGCCACCAATCACTCCTCCGCGGCCACGACCTCTGGCTCCGCTCCCGCAACCAAAAACCCCGCGAGCCCGCCACCCGCACCCCGCCCCGCCTGCTCATCCACCGCGTCCCGCCCCGCCCCGAGGCCATCCTGCATGTCCGCTCCTGCTACAGTTTCCTCGATTCCCTCCTCACCCCCCAGCGCATCGTCCAGCTCGCGGCCGAAGCCGGCTGCCGCGCCATCGGCATTTGCGACCCCAACCTCCACGCCGCCGTCCCGTTTTGCCAAGCCGCCCGCGCCGCCGGCCTCAAGCCCCTCATCGGCGCCGAACTCCCCATCGGCGGCCGCCCCCGCCGCCTCTTCGCTCAGGACGAAACCGGCTACCGCAACCTCTGCCTCCTCCTCTCCCAAAAAACCATCACCCCGGACCTCTGGCACGCCCACCGCCAAGGCCTCATCGAATCCACGAACCCCGCCCCGCCCATCCGCTGCGAATCCCCCGACGACGAACTCCACCTTCGCATCCTCCGCAGCATCCGCCGGCTCGAACTCCTCCCACCCGCTCCGCAGCCAGCAGCCTCGTTCGCCGAAGCCTCCTGCACGCCGGACGACCTCCGCCTCGCCGATTCCTGCGGCTTCGAATTCACCTTCCACGAACTCTCCTTCCCCCGCTTCCACCCGCCCGACGCCTGCACGCCCCGCGAATTCCTCACCCGGCTCGCCCGCACCGGCCTCGCCCGCCGCTACGGCCCCCGCGCCGCCTCCCACCACGCCCAGCTCGAGACCGAACTCTCGATGATCGCCGCCGTCGGCTACGAGGAATACTTCCTCACCGTCTGGGACCTCCTCCAACA
>JBMOIA010000094.1:0-5613 GCA_049317565.1 Terrimicrobiaceae bacterium
CCTCCTCCATGCTGTAGAGCCCGCCAATGCCGCTGCCGATCATCACGCCGAAGCGCGTGCGGTCGATCTTCTCCAAATCGATACCCGAATCCTCCAGCGCCATCTTCGTGCCCGCCATCGCGAATTGCGTGAACCGGTCCGTGCGCTTCACGGTCTTCGGATTCTTGAAATACTTCGCCGCCTCGAAATCCCTCACCTCACCGGCGATCTTGCAGTCGAAATTCGTGGAGTCGAACGCCTCGAACTTCCGAATCCCGCTCCGGCCCTCGACGACCGATTTCCAGAAAGTCTGCAAATCATTCCCGACTGGGCTGACAACTCCGATTCCGGTGACAACAACTCTTCGTTCGCTCATGTTGAAAAAAGTGGTGGGTTGGCGTGCGCCGCTGCCCGCGCGCTCCGCTTACCTTGTGCGGATGGGGCTGCGCATTGGCAATGATAAATTTCCCGCCGGCCGCGAGCGCTTCCGGATTTTTGAGGTTGCCGCACCCGCGCGCGGCGGGTGCACTGCGTGACAGCCGCCATGAATGCCCTTCGCTTCCTCCTCCGCGAAAAGGGCCTCGTCGCCGGCATCGCCACCACCGCCGTTTTCCTGACCGTGGGCAAGCACTGGCTCCACGACCTCGCCGGCCTCGGTGCCGCCGCTTTTTTCCTCACCTGGCTGTTTGTGGCGATCATGTCCTGCGCGTTCGGCGTGGTGCGCCACGCGGACGCCGTCGCCCACCGCCTCGGCGAACCGCTCGGCACGCTGGTCCTCACGCTCAGCGTCACCGCCATGGAGGTCAGCATGGTCTCCGCCGCCATGCTCTCGGGAAAAAGCAACCCCGTGCTGGCGCGCGACACCATGTTCGCCGTCGTGATGATTGTCCTGGGCGGGCTCGTGGGAACCGCGTTGCTCCTCGGCGCCTACCGGCACCGCCAACAGGATTTCAATCTGGAGGGCGCCAGCGCCTACCTTTCCCTCATCGTCCCGCTCGCGATTTTCGGCCTGGTGATGCCGGACTTCACCGTGACCACGGCCGGACCAACTTTTTCAACGAACCAATCCCTCATCCTCGCCCTGCTCTGCGTGGCGATCTACGCCGTCTTCCTCGCGATCCAAACAAACCGCCACCGCGATTTTTTCGCCCACCCCGAATCGGACGATCCGCACGCCACCGCATCGCGCACCGGATTGAAACGCAGCGCCGCCCTCCTCATCGCCTATCTGATCCCGGTTGTCATTCTCGCGGAAGAACTCGCCATCGTGCTCGAATTCGGAACCGAAAAAATCGGGCTGCCGAAAGCCCTATCCGGCGTGATTGTCGCCTGTCTCATCCTCGCGCCGGAGGGCCTCAGCGCCATACGCGCCGCGCTCGACAACAAAATGCAACGCTCGGTGAACATCCTCCTCGGCTCGGCCCTTGCCACCATCGCCCTCACGATCCCGTCGGTCCTCATCGTCAGCGTGGCTTTCGACCGCAAAATCGAACTTGGCCTTCCCCTACAACAAGTCGTCATCCTCTGCGTCACGCTCGCCATCTGCTTCCTCACCTTCGGCCGCGGCCGCACGAACCTCCTGCAGGGCGCCGTCCACCTCGTGGTTTTCCTGATGTGGGTCGCGTTGATCTTCGAGGATTGACCCGCACCCCCTACGGCAAGCGGAACTTCACCTCACGCACGGTTTTTTTCCCGAAACGCTCCTGCAATTTCGCGAGGATTTTCGGACGCCAATTCGACTCGAGTTCATACCGCACGCTCGGCTGCAGCACCTGCACGGTCAGAACCCCGCGACTCAATCCAGACGGCACCGCATGCCGCGCGATGAAATCGCCGACGAGTTCCAGCCAAGCCCCCCGCACCTCGGCCTCCCCCACCCGCTCGCCGAGGCCCAGCTTTGGCAAAAGCTTCTGCAGCACCTCGCCCACGGCGGCGCACTTGTCGGCATTCCCGGACCCCTCCGCGTAGCCCCGCCACTCGGCGATCACGCGCGCCCTCAGGGAATTTTGCGCCATGGGAAGGACTCGCTGCCGCCTGCCGCGGCCAGTTAGTAGAAACTAGCCGTCGTTGCCGATCGCCTCCACCGGGCAACCCTCGAGGGCCTCCTGGCAGAGCGCCTCCTCCTCGGGAGTCTCGGGCTGCTTGTAGACATAGCTGTGCCCGCCGTCGTCGTTGCGCTTGAAGTTTGCGGGGGCCGTCTCGCGGCAGAGGTCGCAATCGATGCACTGGTCATCGACGAAGAACTTCCCTGCCACATTGTCGCTGTATTTGTTTGCTGCGTCAGCCATATCGGTTTGTCGGTTGGGTTGGGGAAATTCGTTGCCGACCCGTGCGATTGCAATCGTTTTTTGCCGCGCCGCCGCTAATTTTTTCCCGAACCCGCCAACCCCGTGTCCCTCGAGGAAAAAACCAACCACCTCCGTGCGATCCTGCGCTCCGCCAGCCCGCTGCTCATCGCGTATTCGGGCGGCGTGGACAGTGCCTGCCTCCTCGCCATTGCCCATGAGGAACTCGGACCCGACGCCCTCGGCATCATCGCCGACAGCCCCAGCCTCCCCCGCGCCGCCCTTGCCGAAGCCCTCCGCACCGCCGAAAAAATCGGTGCCCGCGTCGAGGCCGTCCGCACCGCCGAATTCGAGAACCCCGACTACCTCTCGAACCCCACGAACCGTTGCTATTTTTGCAAAGCCGAACTCTTCGCCCGCATGGAATCCATCGCCCGCGCCCGAGGCTTCACCCGCATCGCGTATGGCGAAAATGCCGACGACCCGGCCGACCTCCGCCCCGGCTCCCGCGCCGCCGCGGAGTTCCAAGTCCTCGCCCCGCTCAAGGAAGCCGGTCTCGCGAAATCCGAAGTGCGCGAACTCTCCCGCCGCCTCGGCCTGCCCACGCACGACGCCCCCGCCCAGCCCTGCCTCTCGAGCCGCATCCCGCACGGCACGCCCGTCACCGTCGAAGCCCTCGCTCTCGTCGAAAAAGGCGAAGCCGCCCTGCGCGCCATGGGGCTGCGCGTTTTCCGCGTCCGCTACCTCGCCGGCGAAAAACCCTCCGCCCGCGTCCAAATCTCGCCTGACGAAATGCCACACTTCCCCGACCACGCCCCCCTCGCCGCCGCCCTGCGCTCTGCCGGCTTCGCCGCCGTGGAATTCGACCCCGCCGGCTACCGCCCGCCTTCCTGAGCCTCCCCGCTTTCCAATTGCCCACCGCACCCCGCGTGAATAAGACAACCCCACGGTGACAGATATCCCTCACACTCCGGGGCTCCGGACAGTTTTCATCGGCGAGTTGAGAATGTGGGCCGGATTCGCCCTCGCCGCATTTTTTTCATTGGGGGGCGGCGCGTTGATTTCACCCGCCACCCCTCCGCTGCTGACCGCGGGCCTCTTCGCGCTCGTCTTCGGGGCCATGCTGTGGCTGGCCTTCGGCGTCGTCCACCACGCCGAGTGCCTCGCGGAAAAACTCGGGGAACCCTACGGCACACTGATTCTCACCCTGGCGGTGATTTCCATCGAGGTCGTGATGATTTCGGCGTTGATGCTCCATGGCGATTCCAATCCCACACTGGCCCGCGACACGATGTTCTCGGTCCTAATGATCGTGTTGAACGGAATGGTCGGCATCACGCTGCTGATCGGCGGCATCCGGCACCACACGCAGGAGTTCAATCTCGAGGGCGCGCGGAGCTACCTCTCGGTGATCCTGTGCCTGGCGATGCTCTGCCTGGCGCTCCCCGCATTCACGGACTCCGGCGAGACGCACTCGGGTTCTCCGCTTTTCCACGCCTTCCTCGTCGCGGCCTCAGTGGCTCTTTACGGCGTCTTCCTCTTCCTGCAATCCACCGGCCACAGGGCTTTTTACCAGCAACCCGGCGCCGCACCCGAGGAACCCGCGGAAAGCCACGGCGCCGGACCCGTCTGGTATCACGCGCTGTTTCTCTTGCTGACGATGCTGCCGATCGTCCTGCTCTCGAAAAAAGTCGCCGCCCTGCTCGAGATCGGACTGTCAAAATTCGGCGCCCCCGAGGCGCTCACGGGATTTTTCGTGGCGCTCCTCGTGCTCTCGCCCGAAGGACTCGCCGCCTGCCGCGCCGCCTTGCAAAACCGGCTCCAGCGCACGATCAACATCGCCCTCGGCTCCGCCCTCGCCACCATCGGCCTCACCGTTCCCTCGGTGCTCCTCGTCGGCTGGGCGGTCGGCCAGGATGTCTCGCTGGGCCTGGGCGGCCCCGAACTCGTCCTCCTCGCCGCCACCATGCTGTGCGCACTGGCGAATTTCGGCGGAACGCGCACCAACAAACTCGCCGGAATCGTCCACCTCGTCCTATTCGCCGGATATGTGGTCTTGATCTTCGATTGAACCTCCCACGCTTCACGACCCCGCAAAAATCCATCCGCCGACCCCGATCATTCCGGGGACCGTGCTTGATTTTCACCCGCGGGGCACCAATGCTCGGCTCATGAAGAACCTCGTCCCTCTCGCACTCGCCGCCCTTTGCCTCTCCGCCCAACCCGCCCTCTCCAGCGACACACCCGCCGCACCGCAGAAAAAAATCCACCAAGAATTCCGCTCCGGAGATGATTTCTCCGGCCAAGACCTCCAGTCCACTTCGTTTTTCCAAGTGCGCATGAACGGAACAAATTTCCAAAACGCCAACCTCTCCGCATCGTCATTCGAACAGTGCGATCTCGCCGGGGCCGATTTCCGCGGCGCGACATTCTCGCCGCAGTCGCGCATCTTCCGCGTCACCGCGAACGAGGGCAACTTCGAGGGCGTGGACTTCGGAGGCATCGCGATCGATTCCGTGAACTTCTGCGACGCGAATCTCCGCGGAGCCAAAAATTTCGGAAGCGTCCGCCGCGCCAACTTCAAGAAGGCCGACCTGAGCGGCGCCGACCTCTCCGCCCTCAAACTTCCGCTCGACGAGGTGAGCTGGGATGACGCCATCTACGACAGCACCACGATTTTTCCCAAAGGCTTCGACCCCGTCGCCAGCGGCGCCGTGAAGGCGAAATAGCGACAACGCCCCCCTAAAAATGCAACGGGGCCATCACCCCGTTTCGCACCGGCACCCACACGGCAATGCTCGCGCCGTGAAAACCGCCGCCCTGCTCCTCTTCAGCCTCGCGCTGTTCCTCTCCCCGCCCACCGCAAAGTCCGAAGCCCCCGTCGAACTCGAACGCCGCGCCCTCGGCGCTCTCAGCTGGCTCTACGCCCGCAGCCACCACGCCGCCGCTCTTAGCCAACGCTCTGTTGCCATCCTTGTTTTCCCCGATGCCAAGAAAGTCGGCATCGGCGCCGCCATCACCACCGGCACCGGGGTCCTCTTCCGGGGCCTGCGTCCCGCCGCCTACCTGAACCTCAGCGGACTCTCCCTCGGCCTCGAAGCCGGTATCCAGGAATTTTCACACGCCATCTTCTTCACGGACGAACAGGCCCTCGACAGCTTCTATCTCGCCGGCGGACTCGAAACCGGCGCCACAGCCGGGCTCGTGCTCATCGACGGTCTCCTCGGCGCAGACCTCTCCACCAACTCGCGCGGTGGAATCATTCCGTTCACCTTCCGCCGCACCGGCCTCATGCTCACCCTCGCCCTGCAAGCCTCGAAATACACCGAATACTCCCCCGGCGGTTGAA
>JBMOIA010000095.1:0-5525 GCA_049317565.1 Terrimicrobiaceae bacterium
CCGGCGTTCAATGCGAGCGAGCCGCGGGTGCCGAAGGTTCCAGTGCCATAAAAGTCGAGCGACGAATAGCTCAGCAGCGAGAGTTTTTCTGCATCACCCAAGCCGTCCAGCGCGGCGCCTGCCAGGACGAGTCCGGCGATGGAGGGAACCGTGCCGGGGTTGTCGAAAGCGAGTGAGATTTGGCCGCTGTTCAAGCCGATCGAATTTCCGCGCAGAATGGCGGCTGAATCCAACGAGGTGGAATAGGTCGAATCCAGCGTGATGGCGGCGCCCGAGACCAGCGCGCCGGCGCCGAGGACCATCGTGGGTGGAGCGGCCAGGCCTGCCTGCGACGATTGGGACGAGACGCCGCTGCGAACAATACCGGCCTCGCTGTCCGAGGCGCGGAGCAGCAATCCATTCCCGCTGCCGGCCTGGGAGGCGCTGCCGATGAGCAGGGGGTTTGATTTCTGGAGCGAGCCCGAACGAGTGGTGCCGGATTGGACAATGGAGGCCCCGGGTTTGAGTTCCAATTTTTCGGATGAGGCCAGGATGATTTCCGGGCCGCCGAGCGGGGAGCCGGAGTTGTCCACCGTGAGGGATTTTGTGGCTGCGGCGATGCGCGTTCCGCCGGATTCATTGGATCGCGTTCCGCCGATGAGCAGGCTGTTCGCGCCGAAAGAGGCGAGTTTTGCGGAATCGAGAAGCGTTGTGCCAGCGGCCACCGGAGTGCCCGGGCGGCCGATCACGATGTTCGCCCGCGTGGAAATGTCGATGTCCGCCCCGAATCCGCCGGTTGGCGCGAGCCCTTGGATTTGTCCGTCGAAGTGGAGGGCGTTCAACCCGGAGAGGACGGCCCGCCCGGAGTCGATCGGGCGGCGCCGGGGCTCGAGACCGAGCATTGCGGCGGCTTGCGGAAAAAAGGTGTTCGCCAGATAGGTTCCGAATTCGGCCCGGGCCTTGTAAACCCCCGGCGGTGCAATCTCGAACTGCGTGGCGATGGCGGGGCGGCCTTGCGCCGGGTTCAGCGAATTGAAGCGGTAGCCCGACACGATCGACGACCCGTCCGTTTGGTCGAAGCTAAGCAGCAGCGAATCCTGGGATTTCGGCGTGACCAAAAACGCCCCGGGGAGCAGTGCATAGCGGGCGGGCAGCAAGGTGTATTCGCCCTCGGGCAGCGTGGAACCGGTCCCGATGCGGATTTTGTCGCCGACGGCCAGGCGCGAATCCACATAGCCGGGTTCGGAGGTTTTTGGATTGAAGGGGGCGTAGGGCGCGAAATCGAATGCATGGCCCGGCAGGACGGCAAACGATCCTGATTCCTCGGAAAGGATATCGTTGGAGCCGCCGTTCCCCTCAATCCACCGGTAGGACAACAAATCCCCGCCCCCGGAGACATCGATCGTGGAGTCGGAATTTCCGGTGACGGAGAGTGCCGAGATATTCACCGCCTTCTCCGGCAGGCCGCCGCCGGTGATGTCGATGCCGGTGGGATCGACCCATGTCTCGCCGGTCGTGTTCAGGCCATACGGCAGGGTCAATCCCGCACCCGAGACCGAGGTGAGACTGCCGTCGTTCAGCATGAGTTGCCGGGTCGCGGGAACGGTCCGGCCCGCCGTGAGGCCGGCACCCGAGAGATAATCCTTCGGCGAAGTGCCCGTTCCATCCCATCCGAGATTGATGGTTCCGAAAGGGGCGCGAAGCGTTCCGCCCTGCACGATGGTCGAGGCGTAAATGCTAAGCGTGCCGCCGGCCGACCACGGGGCCGGGCGTTCACCCGAAGCGGAAATGTTGACGATTCCGGTCCCCGGAGCATCCGGCGGGTCGAAGGCGGCGATGGTGAATCGTCCGGCGGTTGTCGGGTAAATCTGGCCGGCCTGCAAATTCAGCACGCCCGCAATGTTGAGTGCGCCGTTGCCGCGGATGTCGCCGTTTTCCGCGATGAAATTGGCGAGCCCGATGTTTTGGAGCGAGAGGTTGCCGATGTCGATGAGCGAGGCGTGGACAGTGATAGTTCCGGGACCATAGGTCGGCAGGATGTAATTCAGACCAGGCAGGGAAAGGCGTTCGGAATCGCTGGTGGCGATTTGCACGGGAGACTGGAACGCCGTTCCCAGCGAAACATGCGGGGCCTGCAACAGAACGCTGGCATCGGCATGGATCACGCCGCCCTCGGCGACCGAAAGAACCCGTCGGGCGTCGATCGAGACATCGCCTGAAAATCCCACAGCCCCGGCCGGCGTCCCGCTCAACTTCAAGGAATCGAACCCGCCCGCCGAAAATTTTTCGACTGAGAAACGCCCGCGGTCCCCGGCGCCAACTGGAACCAGGCGGCCGATGGCCGTTCCGCCCGATGGATAGAATCCTGCGGGCACATGGTCACCGGATTGCGAAACCAAAAGGTTCAGGTCCAGGGGCGAGGAGGGCGCGGGGTTTGCAGGGTCGGTGTATCGCCCTGAAGAAATGGCAAGACTTCCGCCCGCTGCGGACGGCCCGCCGGCGAAACCCCGCAGGGTGGCGTCCGAGAACAGCATTTCCCTTCCAGTGAGCGAGAGCGAGCCGGCATCGCTGTCCACACGCGCCGGGACGGTTTGCAGCCGATAGGGAATGCGGGTCAGGCTTGCGGAATCCCGAAATTCCGCCCCGGACCCGATATTTGCAGAGAGCCGCGAGGGGTGGATGTCGAGCGTTTCCGAGGAACCCGAAACATCCAAGACCGCTCCAGCAGCGGCCACAATGTTTCCATCCACCACGATTGATCCACCGGGAAGGACCGTGCCGAGTTGGCGCTCCTCTCCCAACTGCCATTGATAAATGTCGGGGGATCGGACGAACCGTCCCGCCGCCGAAACCAAACTTTCTGATCCAAGGAAAACGGTGGGACGGGCGTTGTTTTCATCCGGCCCGGGAGCGGATGGTGTGAAAATCGGGAACTTCGGGGCACCAGCGATCGTGATTTGCCCGCCTGGCGCAATGATCGAGCCCATCACCGCCACCGTGCCACCGCGCAGTGTGACCTTGGCGAGCGGGTCGGCTTCGATACGGGCACCGGCACCAAGAACAATGTCGCCGCGCAGCAGGTTCAAGGACGGAGCAGCCCAAATGTCCTGCGTCACCGGCGCGGTGAATGACAAGTTAACAGGCGACCTGATGCCTTCAGGCAGTGTGAGAGGTTGCAATGTTTCGACTCCACGGATGTTCGTTGCAATGTGGCTCTGGATTATCGGGCGGATGACGGTTCCCGGGGCGATCGATACCGCGGGGAGGAATTCGCCCTTTGCGGCATCAACCGCTTTTCCGAGGCCGGCGATCGAGAACGAGGAAAAACCGCCTCGGCTGAAGAATTCGGGATCGAGTTGCAGCAACTCGCCGGCTTCCACACCCGATGGCAAAGTCCCCGCGCCGCCGATGCGAACCAGCGGAGCCATGAGTGAGAGAGAGCCGCCCTTGAGTCTCGAAAAACCAGAGAGTTCGGCACCCAGTTCCAATTGTCCGCCAAGCACCCAGTTCAGGGCGGGATCCCTGCCTGCGAGGATCGCGATCGAACCACCGTTTCCGTAGGTCTGCTTTCCATTGGTGCGAATCGAGAGACCTCCGGAGACATCGACCTGGCTTCCGGGCGCGAGCCGTGCGGTGTAGGCGGTGATGGAGATCGAGCCTCCATTCACAACAGGCGGCAGACCAATGTCGGCGGAAAATCCAGGGCGGTTGTCAACGAGAAGGCCGGCGGTGCGTAGGATTCCCGCCGGGCCAAGTGTGAAAACTCCGCGGCTGGCATTCGGGGAGGGAGTTGGCGGCTTGATGGTGGCCGATTCCCCCCTCGCGGCAAAGAACGGCGAAATGTTGAAAACCGTGAAGTCGAGCGTTCCCCCGGGCGCGGAAACCTCGCTGTCGATCGAGAGATTGGCCGCCCGCAGCGTGATCGATCCGCCCAGCGGCGCTTCCAGCGGCGTTCCCGAGGGAATGGTGATGTCCCCATCGCTGTTGTCCACAAGCAAGGTTCCGAAACCGTCCTCTTCAAGAAGTGCCGGCGAAAGCACGAGGTTGGACTTCCTTTCGGCCCGCAGCGCCAGGGCATTGCCGTCCGCATCCAGCGCGAAGGCGGCGGCAAGCGGAAGGCCGGACGAGTGCGAAAACCTGATGGATGGCGGCGTGGGCGAAATGAAAAATTGGGGAGCGAGCGGGTCCGCTTGCCGAAAACGAAGGCTGAGTGCTCCGTTTGCAGCGGGCGAAAAAATTTCCTGGTCCGACTGGCCGGGCCCCTGCACCGCACGGCCCGCGAGGTTGCCATCAAGGGCCATCGACGGTGCGGCGAGGGAAATCGAACCGGCATCCGCCCCCTCGACATATGATTTCTGAAAAAACCCGGCGAGGGGCGCCAGGGCGGCGCGGTAGGTTTTTGTCACACCCCACTTCGCCGAGGTCGTCGAGGATTCTCCCGTGTAGATTCCGTCGTAGATGCGGTCCGGCGTGGCATCGGCGATGTCGATCAATTGTCCCTTGCTCCAAAGGCGCGTTGTTTCAACCCAACCTTCCGCATGGCGCTTGGTGCCGCCCGAAACATCGATGAGGGAACCGGGCTGCATCACCACCGATTCCCCAGCGCTGATGGCAACGCTCCCGCCGGCCGTTGTCAGCTCACCGACCGTTCGCTCGATGATGCCGAGGTAGCCCGAAACATCCCCCAGCGGCGTGCCCACCCAGGCGAATCCGTTCCAGACTCCGGTTTGCCGCGCATCCACCGTGATCGTTTGCCCGCGCACCGGTCCCGTTCTCTGAAGCGGCGAGTTCGCCAGTTCGGCGCCGCGGAGTTGGAGAGTGAGCAAATTGTGCGACATCGGAACCGCGACATCCACCGTGCCGGCCACATCGATCGTTGCGCCGGTATCCAAATAAACCTGCCCGCCCGAATTCGCCCACACGCTCGAGAGCCCAGAGGAAATCCACTCCCCGGCCCTGATGCCCACGCCCGCTTCCAGCCGTCCGCGGTTTTCATCGCGGGATCCGTCGCGTGGAATGACAACCCCATTGCCTTTCGGAATCGAAGCCCCGGGCGCATGGATTGCCGAACCCGCAGCCAAGTGAACCGAGCGCCCCTGGATGTTGACGATCGATGGCAGCGCCAGTGAAAACCCGACGGCGCGGTCCTTCCCGCCGATCTCCGGCAGAATCCGAATGACGCTGTCGGGACCCAGTTCCACGAGGCCGGTTTTGGCATTGTAAAACAAAGGACTCGTGTCGGGCTTGGTGAAATCATGGTTGGCGTTCGACACAGCCCCGTGGTTCGCCAGCAGGTCCACGCGCCCGTTCAACGCCGTGGAAGTCGAACTCTCCAGAACACCGAGTTGGCGCACGGTTTTCCCGGCCATGGTGATCGAACCCCGCGCCGCTTCGATGATTCCGGAATTCGACGCCGTGCCCGCCGCAGGTTGCGCCCCGCCCGGAGCGTAGTCGGTTTGTCCTACATAAACATCAAGCCCGCGCAAAGTGGGGTCTGCAGTCGGATGCGCCGCAAAGCCGACCTGCAAACCCGCCGCGAGAATCGT
>JBMOIA010000096.1:0-5500 GCA_049317565.1 Terrimicrobiaceae bacterium
CGGAGGTCGAAAATGACGCGCTGCTCGAAATGGTTGTTGAAGAAGATGCGGGCGGAGTTCAGGCCGTTCTGCGCGACGAATGCGGCCAGGCCGAGAGCGAGGAGGGGGGCGAGGAGTTCCGGCCGGTTTTGCCCGATCACATCATCCACGATCCTCTGTGTGATCGCCGGGAAGACGACAACCATGAGCGTGCCCGCGACGGCGCAGGCGAGCGTGGCGAAGGCGAGGAGCGGATAGCGCCGCACATAGGGGAAGACCCGGATGAAAACCTGCATGGGGCGTGATTATCTCCGGAGGCGGGCGGCGGGGCAATTCCCGCTACCGGGCGAAGTAGAGGACGAGGAGTTGGGCGGCGAGGATGCGGAGGAGCATCGCCAGCGGGTAAACGGTGGCGTAGGCCACGGAGGGGGAGTCGGATTTGGCGATGGAATTCGCAAAGGCGAGGGCGGGCGGGTCGGTCATGCTCCCGGCGAGAAGGCCGCAGAGGTCGATGAAATTGGTTTTCAATACAGCCCGGGCGAAAATGCCGACGGCGAGAAGCGGGACGACGGTGATGGCGAACCCGCAGCCGAGCCAGACCAGACCGTCACCGCCGAGGATGGCCGGGATGAATTTTTCTCCCGCCTGCAGGCCGACGCAGGCGAGGAATAGGACGATTCCCATTTCGCGGATGGCGGTATTCGCGGTGGCGGGCATGAACCAAACGACGGACCCGATGCGTTGGATGCGCGAGAGCAGGATGGCGAGAAGGAGAGGGCCGCCGGCGAGGCCGAGCCGCACGGGGACGGGCAGGCCGGGGAAGGCGAAAGGGACCATGCCGGCCATAACGCCGAGAAGGATGCCGAGGAAGACGGGGATGAAATTGGTTTGGTTGAGGGCGCGGAGCGAGTTGCCGAGCACGGCGGAAGCCTTGGCGATGTGTTCGGCATCACCGACCACATGGAGGAAATCACCGAATTGGAGTCGCAGCTCGGGCGCGGCCGTGACCTCCACATCGCCCCGGAGCACGCGGGTGATCGTGACCCCGTAAAGCGAGTCGAGTCCAAGTTCGGCGATGGTTTTTCCAAGGGCTTCGCGGCGGGTGACGACCACCCGGCGGAAGGCGACATGGCCAGGGGCGTGCATGAGGTCCATGCCGCTTTTGCGGCCGACGATGAGGCGGAAGGCGTCGAGGTGTTTTTGGGTTCCGATCGCCAGGATGCGGTCGCCGGTGCGGATCACGGTCTGCTCGGTGGCGAGTTCGACGGCATCCTCGTCGCCGCGCTTGATGCGTGAAACCATGACCTGCATTTCGTGGCGGCCGGGAATGCCGGCGATGGCGAGGCCGTCGAGGTTGGGGTTCTCGACGACCAAGTTCATGCGCGCGATCGGCTCGCTGCCTTTTTTGCGGGCTTCTCCGAATTCAGCGGCCTCGCGCGAGGCGTCGATACGGAAGATTTTTGCCAGGGCCAGCATGGCGGCGATGATGCCGAAGATGCCGGCCGGGTAGCCGACGGCGTAAGCAAGGGCGGGCAGGGCCTCGCGGTTGGCAATTTCGGCTTCGGGGTTGCCCTTGGCGACGATGGCGATGGTTTGCTGCGCCGCGCCGAGGGCGGGGGTGTTGGTGGTTGCCCCGGTGAAAAGCCCCACGCCGCCGAACGGGTTCATTCCGCTGAAGGAGACGAGGAGGATCGTGGCCCCTGCGCCCAGCGCCACCACGGCGGCGGCGAGCGCATTGAGCCGGGCGCCGTTGTTTTTCAACGAGGCAAAAAATCCGGGGCCGAGTTGCATTCCGATCGTGAAAACGAAAAGCACGAGCCCGAATTCGCGCACGAACTCGAGGATGCGGGGGTCGATGCGGATGCCGAAATGCCCGGCGACGATCCCCGCAAAGAGGACGCCCGCGATGCCGGGGCCGATGCCGCGGATCTTCAGGCTGGATGCGGCCAGGCCGGCGGCGCCAACGGCGGAGAGCACCAGCACGGCCCAGGCGACCGGTTGGGACTGTTCCATTTCAACGAGCCAGTTCGGCATGGGCTGGCATTCCACCGGCGAACACTTGTGGCATCAAGCGGGAACAGACCCCATGCGGAGAGCGGGGTTGAAGGCGCGGGGGAGTTCCATTTTACTGGCAGCCGCATGCAGCCGACCCTGCTGATTGTCGACGACGAGAAAAACACGCGCGACGGATTGAGGAACGCCCTGGAGGGCGAATTCGAAGTCTATGTGGCCGCCGATATCGACGGGGCGATGGCCGTGCTCGAGAGCGTCACGGCCGATGTTTTGCTCACCGACCTCCGGCTCGGCGGCGAGGACGGGATGGCATTGATCGAAAAAGTCCGCAAGCGTCCGAACCCGCCGATCTGCATCATGATGACGGCCTACGGTTCGGTGGACACGGCGGTCGAGGCGATGAGGCACGGCGCCTACGATTTCGTGACGAAGCCGGTGAACATCGACCGGCTCGAAATCCTCATCAAGCGGGCCGTGCGCGAGAGGGAGACGAGCCGCGAGAACCGCGAGCTGCGTTCCAAGGTTCAGGCGCAATCGACGCTCGAGGGCATGATCGGCCGCTCGCCGGCGATGGTGCAGGTTTTCGAAACCATCAAACAGGTCGCGCCCTCGCGGGCCACGGTGCTGGTCCAGGGGGAGAGCGGGACGGGCAAGGAACTCGCTGCCCATGCGATCCACCACCTCAGCCCGAGGGCGAAAGGGAAATTCGTGGCGGTGCATTGCGCGGCGCTCACGCCGGAGTTGTTGGCAAGCGAGCTTTTCGGTCACGAGAAGGGCGCTTTCACCGGGGCGTTCGAGCGCCGGATCGGGCGGTTCGAGCAGGCCAAGGGCGGCACGCTGTTCCTTGACGAGATCGGGGAAATTGATTCCGCCACCCAAGTAAAAATCCTGCGCGTGCTTGGCGAGCGGACATTCGAAAGGGTGGGGGGCGGCGAGACACTCAACGCCGATGTGCGTCTGATCGCGGCCACAAACAAGGACCTTTCCAAACTTGTCGCCGAAGGCAAATTCCGGGACGACCTGTTTTTCCGTCTGCATGTCGTGCCGCTCACGATGCCGCCGCTGCGCGACCGCAAGGTGGACATTCCACTCCTCGTCGAGGCGTTCCTGAAGGACGCGGCCCTGGAAAACGAAAAACCCAGGCGTGACCTCGCTTCCGAGGCCATGCAGCGCGTGCTGGAATACGATTGGCCGGGTAATGTGCGCGAATTGCGCACTGCCATCGAGCACGGGGTGGTCATGGCATCCGGGCCGCAAATCGGCCTGCGCGACCTGCCGGCCACTCTCCGCGCGGAGGCTTCTCGAAGCGCCCCGGCATCGACTGCGGCACACGCGAATGGATTGAATTTGCGGGATTCGGAAACGGCACTTATCCTCAAATCTCTCGAAGAGTGTCGCGGCAACCGCAGCGCCGCCGCCCAAAAACTCGGCATTAGCCGACGCACCCTCCACCGCAGACTCCAGGAACTGAATATTTCCAAACGACAAAAACGAACCTGAACCATGACCACCCAAAAACCCGGAGCGCAGGAAATCGTTCACGCCATCGACCAGGGCAAACTCGCCCCGGTCATCCGCATGGCGATGTTTGGCGCGCTCATCATCACACTCACCCTCCTCTACCTCTTCGTGCAATTCCGCGGCTTGCCGTCCTCCACGGCAATGGACCAGGCGCAAATCGCACGCAATATCGCCGATGGCAAGGGATTCACCACAAAATACATCCGGCCGTTCGCCATTTGGCAGCTGGAGAACGCCGGCAAGGAGGTTCCCTCCGAAAACTTCCCCGATTTTTTCAATTCCCCGCTGAATCCGTTCGTCAATGCCCTGCCGCTGAAACTCGTCCAATCGCAGTGGAAACTTTCCCCCACGGACCTCATTTACATCGGTGACCGCGTGATTGCCGGGACGGCCATCGTGTTTTTCCTGCTCTCGGTCGCCATCTGGTATTTGGTCGGGAAAAAACTTTTCGACCAGAAACTCTCGCTCATCGGTTGCGCGATCATCCTGCTCACCGACCTGATGTGGCAGTTCACGCTCTCCGGGTTGCCGCAGATGCTGATGCTTTTCCTCTTTTCGATCGCCGCCTTCTGCACGCTGACAGCCATGGAAAAAAGATCCTCCGCCCCTGCGGTGCTCGGATTGCTCTTCGCGGCCGGGATTGCTTTCGGCCTGATGGTCCTGGCCCACGGCGCGGCGATTTGGATTTTCCTCGGTTGGCTCGCGTTTGCCCTCCTCTACTTCCAACCGCGCGGCGTGGCGGGATTGGTTGCCGTTGGCGCCTTGGCGATTGTTGTCATTCCTTGGCTCGCGCGGAACTACTCCGTGAGCGGCAGCCCGCTCGGCATCGCCGGCTACGAACTCGTCGCCCCGGTGAATTCCGGCGAAAGCGGCTACCTGCGCTCGATCTCGGGGCCGCCGCCATTCTCAGGCATCAACCCGCTGCACCGCCTGAAAAATGCGCTCTTCCTGCACACCGAGGACCTCTTTTCATTCCTCGGGATGAACCTCGCCGCGGCGATGTTTTTCGTGTCCCTGATCCACCGTTTCCGCTCGAAGAACACCGCCATGTTCCGCTGGTGCATCTTGCTCATGTGGCTCGGAGCGTTCGCGGCGATGGCGTTCTGCGGCGTGCAGGGGAATGTTTCCCGCAACCAATTCCATGTCCTCTTCATCCCGATCTTTGTCTTCTACGGTCTGGCATTTCTCATGGTGCTCTACACGCGGCTGGAGGTCCAATTGCCCGCCATCCGCATCGCATTCCTCTCACTGGTCGTGTTCCTCTGCTCTCTCCCGCTGCTCGCCACGCTGCTCGCCGGGCAGGGCGTCGCCATCCAATGGCCGCCGTATGTCCCGCCGTTCATCGCGATCCTTTCCGATTGGTTCGAGGAAAAGGAGGTGATCGCCTCCGACATGCCATGGGCCGTGGCGTGGTATGCCAACCGCCCGTCGATCCTCCTCCCGCAAACGATCAAGGATTTCAACAAACTCAGCGACTATCGCGTGCTGGGGTCCGCCATCCATGGCATCTACCTCACGCCGGTCACCGGAAACCAGCGCCTCTTCGGCGACATTTACAAGGGCGCCTACACCGACTGGGTGTTCCTCATCACCCGCCCGCCGAATGTCCAGGGCTTCCCGCTGCAGTTCTTCACCCCGCTTCCCATCGACGGCGAGTGCATCATCTTCGCCGACCGCGACCGGTGGTCGAGACGCGAGTGACGCCGCCCGACGCCCTCTCGCTTACCGAGTCGGACTGGATCGCCCGCATGGCCGGGATGGGCGAGCCCGCCTACCGCTCTGGGCAGATTCTCGATTGGATTTTCAAGCGCCGCGCTGATTCCTGGGCAGCCATGACAAACCTCCCCGAGCCGCTCCGCACGCGCCTTGCCGCCGAATTCCCCGCCCCGCGCCTTGAAAAAATCCGCGAAACCGGCTCGCGCGACACCACCCGCAAATTCCTCTTCCGCCTCGCCGACGGCCAAATGGTCGAGAGCGTCCTCATCCC
>JBMOIA010000097.1:0-5478 GCA_049317565.1 Terrimicrobiaceae bacterium
AAGGGAGGCTGGCACGGATGCGGTCCACAACGGAGCGGACGAGCGGCATGTGTTGCTTGAGGGATTCCTCTTCCGAGGGGGCGGATGTCTCGCCGTAGGCGCGCCATGCCGCCGTGTAGGTCTTGGCGGAGGGGGCGGGCTTTTTCACTTCGGGTTCGGCGAGGAGTGGCATGGTCAGGCGGCGGGCTGGGGCTCGGCCGGGGCGTCGGCGGGCGGTTGGCCGGCTTCGGACGCGGCTTCAGCGGCGGCTTGCTCGGTGGCGAGGGCCTCGTCGCGGAGGCGCGTTTTTTCGGCGACGATCTGGCGGGCGCAATGCTCCACGGCGTAGTGGAGTCCGCGGAAGAGGAGGCCGACGATGACGCAACCGATGGTGGCGTTGAGGATGCAAATCTCCAGGCTCTTGCCCGCCAGAAGGCTGACAGCGAGGGTGAGCAGGAACCCGATGAACCCCCCTATGAGAGTGAAGAATTGCATTTTGGGTGAGTGGACATGGCGGTGCAGTGGATTTCACAGCAATTTTTGCGCCAAAAACATGAGGTGGGAGAATTCCAGCTGGAACGGTGTTTTTTTCTCCGGTCCATGGGGTTGCGGGCGGGCATCTGGTGGGTGTTTCGGAAAAGAGTGCCGTTGGGAGGGGGCGGATTTTATGCGGCTGCGGGGACGCGGTCGGTGGCTGGCGGGGTGATGATGCCGATGTTTTGGATCTCGGTTTGCGGGGGAAGTTCCTGGTAGGAAAGGACATTGAGTTTGGGGAGGGAGGGTTCGAAGAAGCGCTTGAAGGCGAGGCGGAGTTCGGCGCTGAGGATGGCGGCGGGGATGAGACCTTGTTCGGCCATGGAGTTCGAGCGGATGGTGAGTTCGCGGAGGAGGTATTGGGCGGTGTGGGGGTCGAGGGCGAGGGTGGTCTCGAAGTGGGAGCGCTGGATGCGGGTGATGAGGTTTTGCTCGAGGCCGGGGTCGAGGGTGATGGCTTTGACGAGGCCGGGTTCGGCTTCGTATTGGGCGATGAAGTAGGTGCCGAGGCGGCGGCGGACTTGTTCGGAGAGTTCGTCCGGGTTTTTCGTGACCGGGGCGTAGTCGGCGATGGTCTCGAGGATGAGCGGGAGGTTTTTGATCGGCACGCTTTCGCGGAGGAGGTTTTGGAGGACGCGCTGGATGACGCCGAGGTTGACGAGATCGGGGAGGAGTTCGGCGATGAGGGCGGGGTTGGTTTCCTTGACGCGGTCGATGAGGCTTTGGACCTCCTGGCGGCTGAGGATGAGGTGGGCGACTTGTTTGAGGGATTCGGCGAGGTGGGTGACGAGGACGGAGACGGCATCGACGACGCTGTAGCCGTTGATTTCGGCGGTGCGTTTTTCCTCTTCGGAGATCCAGACGGCTTCGATGTTGAAGACGGGTTCGCGGGTGGGGACGCCTTTGAGGGTGATGTGGGAGCCGGAGACATTCATGGCGAGCCAGCGGTTCGGTATGACGCTGGCGCGGGCGATGGCCTTTCCACGGAGGAGGAAGCGGTATTCGTTCGGTTCGAGTTCGAGGCTGTCGCGGATGGCGATGGGCGGGATGACCATGCCGTTGTCGCGGGCAAAGCCTTTGCGGACGCCGGTGATGCGGTCGAGGAGTTCGCCGCCCTGGGTTTTGTCCGCGAGGCGGAGGAGGCCGTAGCCGACTTCGATCGAGAGCACTTCTGACTCGGTGAGTTTGTGGAAATCCTCGGGTTTGGTTTCGCCGGGTTTTCCGCCCGCGGCGGCAGCGGTGCCGGGTGGTGCGGCGCCGGATGCGGCGCGCGAGCCGCCCGGGGCAGGGAGCGCGAGGGCGCCTTTGAGTCCCGAGGCTTCGGCGGCTGTGTTTTGTTTGTTGAGGAGGTAGGCGACGAATCCGGTGATGCCGGCAAGGAGGAGGAACGGTGTTGCGGGCATTCCCGGGGCGAAGCCCATGAGGCCGATGAGTGCGGCGCCGATTCCCACGGCTTTCGGGTAGGCGCCGATTTGGGAGCCGATTTGGGAGCCCATGCTTTGTTCACCTTGGGCGCGAGTGACGAGTAGGCCTGCGGCGACGGAGATGATGAGGGCGGGGACCTGGGCGACGAGACCGTCACCAATCGAGAGGAGGGTGTATTTTTCGAGCGCCTGGTCGAGGGCCATGCCTTTTTGCAGCATGCCGATGCCGAAGCCTCCGACGACATTGATGATCGTGATGAGGATGCCGGCGACGGCGTCGCCGCGGACGAATTTGCTGGCACCGTCCATGGCGCCGTAGAAGTCGGCTTCTTTTTGGACCTTGAGGCGGCGGGAGGTGGCGGTGAGTTCATCGATGATGCCGGCGTTGAGTTCGGCATCGATGGCCATTTGTTTGCCGGGCATGGCGTCGAGGGTGAACCGGGCGGCAACTTCGGCGATGCGGCCTGCGCCTTTGGTGATGACGATGAAATTGATGATGACGAGAATGATGAAAACGACGGCGCCGACGAGGTAGTTGCCCTGGATGAGGACATTTCCGAAGGCCTCGATGACGCGGCCCGCGTAGCCATCGAGGAGGATGAGTCGGGTCGAGGCGATGTTCAGCGCGAGGCGGAGCAGCGTGACGGCGAGGAGGATGGTGGGGAAGGCGGAGAACTCCGGGGGATCCTTGACATAGAGAATGACGAGGAGGACGAGAATCGAAATGCCGATGCTGGCGGCGAGGGAGAGGTCAAGCAGCCAGGTGGGAATGGGGACGACCAGCAGCAGGATGATGCCGAACATGCCGAGGGTGAAGGCGATGTCCGGCTGGCGGAGAACCTTCGTCCAGGAGAGTCGCGGCGATGCGTCTGTGGCGGCGGCCATGGGTCGGGTGGGCTAGGCTTGGAGGCGGCGGGATCGGAGTTGGTAGAAGTAATAGCGGTGCGTGCGGTAAACGTAACCAAGAATTTCGGCGATGGCTTGGTAGAGTTGCGCGGGGATGGGTTTGCCGACCTGGCCGAATTTGTAGAGGGCGCGGGCGACGGGTTTGTTTTCGACGGTGGGCACCTCGAATTTCGCGCCGATGGCTTTGATGCGCTGGGCGAAGAGGTTCTGGCCCTTCGCGAGGACGACGGGGGCGGTGTCCTTGCCGCGCTCGTATTTGAGGGCGACGGCGTAGTGGGTGGGGTTGGTGACGATGACATCGGCCTTCGGGACATCGGCCATCATCTGGCGCATGAGGAGGCGGCGGGCCATGGCGCGCTGGGCCATTTTGACATTCGGGTCGCCCATGGCCTGGCGGTTCTCATCCTTGACCTCCTGCTTGGTCATCATGAGGTCCTTTTCGTTTTTTTTAAGTTGGTAGATGTAGTGGAGGAGTGCGAGGCCGCCCATGGCGAGGCCGAGGCGGAAGAAGAGGCTGAGTGTGGAATCGTAGATGAATGTGCCGAGGCGGAAGAGCGGGACGGGTGTGAAGAAAATGGGGTCGGCGAGGATTTCGCGCACGCCGCCGTAGATGAGGGCGGCGACGATCGAGACCTTGCCGAGGTCTATGAGCATGCGGACGAGGCCGGTTTTTCCGAAAACGCGCTGGAAGCCGGAGACGGGGTTGAGTTTGTCGAATTTGGGTTCGATGACCTCGGGGGTGGATTTGAATTGCGACTGCATGCCGCCGGCGATGAGGCTGGCGAGCGTGGTGGCGAGGAACATCGGGATCATCATTCCGAACATCATGAGGAACCCGAGTGTGATGAAATGGGGGACCGAGGCGCTGGCGATGGAGTATTTCTCGAGGTTGCCGAGCAGGTGGGCGACGAAGTCGGTGATTTGGCCCGATTGTTTGCCGATGGTGAAGAGGAGGACGAAGTAGGCGGCGATGAGGCCGAAGACGACCTGGACTTCCTCGGCGCGGGCGAACTGGCCTTTTTTGTGCGAGTCGGCGAGTTTTTTCGCTGTCGGCTTCTCTGTCGCTGTGTCGTTGTGTTCGGCCATGGCGGGTGGGTCAGCGCAGGAAGCGGAGCATGGTTTCCGGCAGGGTCTGCATGTCGCGCATGATGTATTGGACGGTGAGGCCGAGGGTCATGCCGAACACGGTGAGGCCGGCGAGGATTTGGACGGGGAAGCTGAGCATGAAAACATTGAGTGTGGGCGCGGCGCGGCCGAGGACAGAGAAGCACATGTTGACGAGGAAGCTGATGGCGAGGACCGGTGCGGAAATTTGGACGGCGAGGAGGAAGACATTGCCGCTGGCGGCGATGACGGCGTCGATGGACTGGGGGTTGAAGAACGCGCTGGGCGGGAAGATTTCGAAACTGCGGACGAAGGCGACGAGGCAGAACTGGTAGGCGCCGGTGACGAGGAACAGGACAGTGCCGAAGGAGAGGAGCATGGTATTCGGCGGGGTGGCGGCGTTGCGCGTGATGGGGTCGATGTTTGAACTGAGCGAGAGGCCGACCTGGACCGCTATGATTTCGCCCGCCATTTCCAACGCGTAGAGCAGGAACCGCACCGCAAACCCGAGGAGGAGGCCGGTGAGCACTTCGTGGATCACCTGGAGCACGAGGATAAGCCAATGGGTGGGCATGCCGCCGAAATCGCCGAAAATGGGGTGGAGCAGGTAGGCAATGGTTGCCGCCATGCCGATGCGGACGGGGCCGGGGATCATTTGGCCGGAGAAGACCGGCAGGATGAGGAAGAGGCCGGTGGCACGCAGGAAGATGAGCGCGCCGGGATAGAAATCCTCGATGCGGATGGTGATCATCGGGTCATCTCCGGGATTTTATTGATGAAGAAAATGGTGAAATCCATGAGCTGGCGGATCATCCACGGGGCGCCGACGATGATGACGGCGCCGATGGCGACGAGCTTGGGGGCGAAGCTGAGGGTAGGCTCCTGGATGCTGGTGACGGCTTGGAGGAGGCTCACGACCACGCCGACGATGACGGCAGCGCCGATTATCGGTGTGTTGATCAGCAGCGAGATCGTGATGAGCGACCGCAGCATTTCGATGGCGGATTCCTGGTTCATCCGGAGAAGCTGGTGACGAGGGAGCGGACGACGAGTTGCCAACCATCCACGAGGACGAAGAGGAGAAGCTTGAGCGGCAGCGCGACCATGGTCGGCGGCATCATCATCATGCCCATGGACATGAGGGTGGAGGCGACGAGGAAGTCGATCACGAGGAATGGAATGAATATCAGGAAGCCCATTTGGAACGCGGTGCGGAGTTCGCTAACGACGAACGCGGGCAGGACGACGCGCATGGGGAGGTCTTTAACTTCGGTGGGGCCCATGCCGGCGATCTCGAGGAAGAAGTCGATTTCGCCCGGGCGGGTTTGGCGGAGCATGAACTGGCGGAGGGGTTCCACGGCGCGTTCCATGGCTTCGCTCGAGCCGATTTGTTCGTTGAAATACGGGGTGAGCGCGTCCTTTTGAATCTGTTCGTAGACCGGCGCCATGATGAAGAATGTGAGGAAGAGGGAGAGGCCGATGAGGAGTTGGTTGGCCGGGGCGCTGGGGACGCCGAGGGCGGTGCGGACGA
>JBMOIA010000098.1:0-5445 GCA_049317565.1 Terrimicrobiaceae bacterium
CGCTTCGGCGTGATGATCGGCAGCGGCATTGGCGGGCTCTACAGCATGGAGGAGGAGGCGCACCGCCTCGCGGACCGCGGGCCCTCGCGGGTTTCACCCTTCACCATCGCGATGATGATTTCGAACATGGCCAGCGGAATGATTTCCATGGAGCACGACTTGCGCGGGCCGAACATGTGCATCGTGACGGCCTGCGCCACGGCGAACAATTCCCTCGGCGAGGCATGGCGCATCATCAAATTCGGCGATGCGGATGGCTTCATCGCCGGCGGGGCGGAGGCGACGATTACGCCGCTGGGCATCGCGGGATTCGCTTCGATGAAGGCGCTCAGTTGCCGGAATGAGGAACCCGAGAAGGCGTGCAGGCCTTTCGACAAGGACCGCGATGGATTTGTGATGAGCGAAGGCGCCGGAATCGTGGTGCTCGAGGAATTGGAGCATGCGCGGCAGCGCGGCGCGCGGATTTATTGCGAACTCGCCGGCTACGGCTGCACGGCCGACGCCTATCACATGACGGCGCCGATGCCCGAGGGCGAGGGGGCTGCGCGGGCGATGAAGATCGCCATGGGCCACGCGAAGGTGAACCCCGAGGAAATCGGTTACATCAACGCCCACGCGACATCGACGGGGCTGGGGGATATTTGCGAGACCAAGGCGATCAAGCTCGCCCTCGGCGACCATGCGAGGAAGGTTGCCGTGAGCGCCACGAAGTCCACCACCGGGCACCTGCTCGGTGCGGCGGGCGGTGTGGAACTGGCGGCAAGCGCCATGGCTCTGACGACCGGAGTCATCCCGCCGACGATCAACCTGCAAAATCCCGATCCCGAGTGCGACCTCGATTGCGTGCCGAATGTGGCGCGCGAGGCGAAGCTGCGCTGCGTGATGAGCAACTCTTTCGGCTTCGGCGGGCACAACGCCACGCTGTTGATCAAGGCGCTCGACTGAGCGCGCGGACCGGCAACCGGGCCCGGGCGTTTTTTCCATGGAAGAGGAACCGGACATCGAGGTGAGGACTTATTTTGCGCGGGGCCGCAATGCTCTTGTCGCGCGCGGGGATTTTTCCGAGCTCTTTGCGGCCTGGTATCTGCATTGCATGGACCACGGGCTGGCTGTGGAGGGGGCTGCCGCGGATGTCGCCAAGGACGCTCTTGCGGCGATCACGCTGCACTGCGCCGGGCGGCCGTGGCGCGAGTCCTGCGCTTGGACGGTGAAATTTCCCGATCCGCGCATTAATGTTTTCGCCGCCGGGGACAACAACAGCGGAACTGTGGTGGCGCATGTGCCCAACGAGAAGCCGGACGAAATTGCGAAGGGCGTTTTCTACGCGGATGTGATCGAACCGCCGCGGCCGTCCCGGCGCAGTGTGGTGGATTTCGAGCCGATGCCGTTGTTCCGCGCGGTGGAGTATTTCTACGAGCGGAGCGAACAGCGGCCCGTGCGGCTGTTTTGCCACGGGGAGGAGGATTTCGTCATGGTCTCGGCGCAACCGGATTGCGACCTCGAGTGGCTTGCTGGGCTGGATGACGAGGCGATTCGGCGTCTCGACCGCGATGTGGACCTATCGTTGCTCGAGAAGCGGGCGTTCAATTTCCAGTGCGGGTGCAACCAGTCGCGCATGCTCGAGTTCATGCTCCCCGTTTTTCAACGGCAGGCCGACGACCTGTTCCGCGGCGATCCTTCGGTGACTATCGTGTGCCCGCGATGCGGGGCGCGGCATGTCGTGACGCGCGAGGCGCTGGAAGCCAAGGCCGCGGCGGGCGGTTGATCCCAGTCAGTGCTTGGAATCGCGAAACGGCGCGGGTATCAGAAATACGCATTTCCCATGAAAACCACCCATGAGTTTCTCTCTCCGGACAACAAGATCGCCGGAATTTTAACACCGGTCAGCGCCATCCGTGGCGAAAACGATATCGGGATTGGCGATACGGAGTCCCTCGTTGAACTGGCCGGATGGGCCGCGAAGAAGGGGTTCGGTTTGATCCAAATCCTGCCAGTGAACGAAACCGGCGCGGACCACAGCCCCTACAATATCCTGAGCTCGATCGCCTATGAGCCTTCGACGCTGTCGATCAACCCGAAGTGGCTTCCCGACATTGACGCCCAGGAATTCAAGAAGATCACGAAAAAGCACAATGCCGACGCGCTGCGCTCGGGGCCTGTTCGCTACGCCGCGGTCAAGGAGATGAAGCGCGAGGCTCTGCGCTTGGGATTCGCGAACCTGCGCTCGGGCAAGTCCGGCGGTTCGCGCACGAGGGCGTTTGAAAAATTCGTCTCCGACGAAGACGAATGGATCGCCGACTATGCACTCTTCCGCGCGCTGTCTGTTTGGAACGGCGGTGACGAAGTGGTTTCGAACTGGCCGGAGGAGCACCGCTCGCCGTCCGCGGCGCGCGAGTGGAAGGCGTCGCTCGACAAAAAACGCCGCGACCGCCTTTCGGAAGAGGAGGCGTTCTTCGGCTATGTGCAATGGATCGCGATGACCCAGTGGCGCGCGGTTCGCGCGGCATTCGACAAACTCGGCATCGCCCTCATGGGCGACATCCCTGTTGGGGTGAGTATTTACAGCGCCGATGTCTGGTCCGAACCGGGAATTTTCGATGTCACGCGATCCAGCGGCGCGCCGCCCGAGAAGATTTTCAAGTCCGATCCATTCACCGAGAACTGGGGCCAAAACTGGGGCTTCCCGCTCTACAACTGGCAGGCGATGTCGCGCGACAATTTCCGCTGGTGGAGGCGCCGGCTCGAGGCCTCTCGCACCGTTTTTCACCTCCTCCGCGTGGACCATGCGCTCGGCTTTTTCCGTATTTGGAATTTTCCGTGGCGTCCCGAGGAAAACGCGCGCTTCACCTACCTCACGCCCGAACAGGCGAAGGCTCTCACCGGCGGCAGGCTGCCGGGATTCGCCGAGCGGGATGACAGCACGCCCGAGAACCGCGAATATAACCGCCGCCAGGGCGACATGCTTTTCCGCGTCCTGCTCGAGGAAACAGGTCCACACCGCCTCATCGCCGAGGATCTCGGGGAAATGTCGCCGTATGTGCGGCCCACGCTCGAGTCGCTGGAGATTCCCGGTTTCAAAATCCCGATGTGGGAGCGGGGAGGGGACGGCACCATGATCCCGGCTGCGGATTACCATCGACTCAGCCTCGCGACATTCGCCACGCACGACCATCCCCCGATCCGCAAGTTCTGGGAGGATTGGGATGACGAATCCAAAAAACCCGCCACGCGCGCGAAAGCCGTCAAGGAAATGCGCGAGGTGATGGATTTCTGCGGAGCGCGGGAGGTGGTCGTGCCGCAGTCTTTCACTCCGGAGGTGCATGAAGCCTTCATCCGCGGCCTCTTCGACTCGAACTCTTGGCTCGCCGTGCATCAGATCACTGACCTGTTCGGGTTGTCGGAACGATTCAATGTGCCGGGCGCGATCGGCGACCAGAATTGGACCACGCGCGTCGAGGGCGAACTCTCCGATTGGGACCATCTCTACAAACCGCAACTCCTGATGATTTCGCTGGCGCTCCAAACATCCGGGCGCCGGCTTGCCCGCGGCAAATAGGAATCCATGGCACAGGTAACGGAAACGCAACTCCCCGACGCCAGCGGCCACTTCGGTCCTTACGGAGGGATGTTCGTGCCCGAAACCCTCATGACCGCTCTGCAGGATTTGGAGCGCGAATACCTCGCCGCGCGGAAGGACCCGGCGTTTCGCAAGGAACTCGCTGCGCTGCTCAGGGATTTTTGTGGCCGCCCGACCGCGCTCTACTTCGCGGAGCGCCTCACGGAAAAACTCGGTGGTGCGAAAATCTACCTGAAGCGCGAGGACCTGCTCCACACCGGCGCGCACAAGATCAACAACGCGATCGGCCAGATCCTCCTCGCCCGCCGCATGGGCAAAACGCGAATCATTGCCGAGACCGGAGCCGGCCAACACGGCGTGGCAACGGCCACAGCCGCTGCGCGGTTCGGTTTCGAGTGTGTGATCTATATGGGTGCTGTGGACATGGAGCGCCAGGCGCTCAATGTCGCCCGCATGCGGTTTCTCGGGGCCAAAGTCGTCGGCGTCACCGCCGGGCAGGCCACTCTCAAGGAGGCAATCAACGAAGCCATGCGTGACTGGGTCACCAATGTCCGCACGACCCATTACATCCTCGGCAGCGCGCTCGGTTCGCACCCGTATCCGATGATCGTCCGCGATTTCCACCGGGTGATCGGCGATGAAACCCGCCGCCAGATCCTTCAGCGCGAGGAACGCCTGCCCGACCTGCTCGTCGCCTGCGTCGGCGGGGGCAGCAACGCGATCGGATTCTTTTATCCGTTTCTGGGTGACGAATCGGTGAAAATGACCGGCGTGGAAGCCGGCGGCGACGGCATCGTGCGCGGCCGCCATGCCGCCCGTTTTCAAGGCGGCAAGCTCGGCGTCCTGCAAGGCACGAAAACCTGGCTCCTCGCCGATGACAACGGCCAGATCGAACTCACGCATTCCGTCTCCGCGGGTCTCGACTACGCGGCGATTGGCCCCGAGCACAGCTACTATCGCGATGCCGGCCGCATCGACTACGACTTCGCAACCGACGCCGAAGCCCTTGCCGCCTTCCGCACCCTCGCCGAGGTTGAGGGTATCATCCCTGCGCTGGAAACCGCCCACGCCATCGCGCATGTGATCAAAGTCGCCCCGAAAATGTCGAAGGACGCGATCCTCATCGCCAACCTCAGCGGACGCGGCGACAAGGATGTGAGTCAGGCCGCAAACATATTGCTCAAGGACGCCGGTTGATTTCGTAGCGGAACACTGCTGTATTGCGCGGCCGTGCTGACGATTCGTGGCCTCAAAAAATCCCATGGCGGGCGCTTGCTTTTCGAAGAGGCCGACCTGCAGGTGAACTATGGCGAGCGCATCGCGCTGGTGGGTCCGAACGGGGCGGGGAAATCCACGCTGTTTTCGCTGGTTTTGAAACGCGACGAACCGGAGGGCGGAACGATCCAGCGCGACGAGTGGACTACGCTTGGATACCTGCCGCAGGAGGCCGAGGCGGTCCATGCCGAGACGGCCCTGGATATCGCGACCGGGAGGGCTGGGGAAATCGAATTTCTGGAAAAACAGCTCGCGGCCTGCGAAGCCGCCGGGGATGTGGAAAGTGCCGCCTACCTCGAGGCGCACGCGAAGCACGAGGCGTTGAGTAGCCCGCATGTCGAGGCGCGGGCGAAGAAAATGCTGTCCGGCCTCGGCTACCGGGAGTCCGACTGGGCCCGCCCGGCTCGGGAATTGAGCGGCGGCTGGGTGATGCGCGCCCACCTTGCGCGGTTGCTCGTGATGGAGCCGGATTTGCTCTTGCTCGACGAGCCGACGAACCACCTCGATCTGCTCTCCCTCCTCTGGCTGCAGAACTACCTGAAGAACTGCTCCAGCGCGCTGCTCCTGATTTCACACGACCTGGAGTTCATGGA
>JBMOIA010000099.1:0-5413 GCA_049317565.1 Terrimicrobiaceae bacterium
CCGCAGGCGCTCTACCGCTTCGGCATCCGCGCCATCATCGCCGAGAGTTTCGCGGAAATCTTTTTCGGCAATTCCATCACGCTCGGCATGCCGTGCGTCGTGGCCAAGGGCGCCGATATCCGGGCAATGGCGAAACTCATCGAGGCAGATCCCGCCGCGGTCCTTACGCTCGATCTGAACGGGAAAAAACTCTCCATAGCCGACGCGGATTTCCCGATTGAGATCGCCGCCCACGCCCACGAAGCACTCGTCGCCGGCAAGTGGGATGCGATCGCCGACCTCCTCGAGGGGCTCGATGCCGTGCGCGCCCGCGCCGCAGCCCTGCCCTATATGGCGGCCTGATCCGATTGCAATGGTTCCCGCCAGATGACCGCGATGCTCGTCAGGCGGATCCTCGGACTTGTCGCGGTCCTATTTTGCGTCGTCTCGATCACATTCCTCCTGATCCGCATTTCGCCTGGCGGACCGTTTGACGGGGAGCGGAAAATCCCGCCCGCGATCGAGAAGCAGCTCCTCCAAAAATACAAACTCGATGGCACGCTGTGGCAGCAATACAGCGGCTACATTTCGGACCTGTTGCGCGGCGACCTCCGCCTCTCGACAAAATACCGGAACCGCTCGGTCAACGAAATCCTGGCCCAAACCCTGCCGGTCACGCTCGCTCTTGGCGGCGCAGCCTTTCTGCTCGCCACATTCCTCGGCATTTGGCTCGGCACCATTGCTGCGATGCACCGCCAGACATGGCGCGACTATGGCGCGATGTTCCTCGCCCTGGCCGCGATTTCCCTGCCGTCCTACATCACGGGACCGCTGTTCATTCTGGTTTTCGCGCTGATTCTCGGCTGGCTGCCTGCCGGCGGCTGGGGCGGAATTTCCCACCTCGTCCTTCCGGCGATCGTCCTCGCCGCGCCGGCGGCGGCGGTCATCGCCCGGCTCATGCGCGGCAGCATGGTGGAAACGCTGCAGCAGGATTTCGTCCGCACCGCCCGCGCCAAGGGTCTGCGCGAATCGGCCGTTGTTTACCGCCACGCCCTGCGCATCGCCGTGTTGCCGGTGGTCTCCTACCTCGGTCCGCTCGCAGCGCACCTGCTCACCGGTTCGATCGTTGTCGAAACGGTTTTCCACATCCCCGGCGCGGGTGGCTTTTTCGTCCACTCGATCCTGAACCGCGACGGATTCCTGCTCGGCGGGATGGTCATCGTGTATTGCACGATGCTCGTCGCCTTCAACCTTGCGGTGGACCTCGCCTACGGGGTCCTCGACCGCCGTATCAAATCCGATGCTTGACCCGCGAATTCTCGGTCGAGCCGTAAAAAACCCCGCCGCATTCGTCTCGGCGGCGTTCCTCGTTTTCATGGCTGCCGCCTGCCTGCTCGGTCCACTGCTCCTGCCCTCCCACTTGGGCGAACCCGGCCCCAACCAATACGCGCCTCCGTCGTGGCAACACCCGTTCGGCACCGACCTCAATGGTCGCGATGTCCTTTACCGCGTGCTTTCCGGGGGGCGCGTCTCGCTGCTCGTTGGGCTTTGCGGCGCGGTGGTGAGCCTTTTCATCGGGACGCTCTGGGGGCTCGTCGCCGGATACGCCGGCGGCCGCACGGATGCCCTGATGATGCGCATCGTCGATGTCCTCTACTCCGTTCCGCGACTGATCTTCATTTTGATCGCGATCAATGCCTTCAATGCCGGGCTGCAGGAATGGGCTTCACGTGAGGGATTCGCCTGGCTGGTCCAGTCCTCCCGTATTGCCATTCTTATTCTCACGCTCGGCTTGATCGAATGGCTCACCATGGCCCGGATCGTGCGTGGGCAGGTGCTTTCGCTCAAGGAACGCCAGTTCGTCACCGCCGCCCGCGCGCTTGGTCAATCCCATGTAAAGATTCTCTTCCGCCACCTCCTGCCGAATCTGGCGGGCATCGTGCTGGTTTACCTCACACTCACAATCCCCGCAGTGATCATCGACGAATCCTTTCTGAGTTTCCTCGGGCTGGGCATCCAAGCGCCTCAGGCGAGTTGGGGTTCGCTGCTCGCGGATGGTGCCGGATCGATCAATCCGGTCCGCAGTTTCTGGTGGCTCCTTGTTTTTCCTGCCGCTGCAATGGCGTTCACGCTCCTCGCGCTGAATTTCCTCGGCGATGCCCTGCGCGATGCCATGGATATCCGCGTCCGCAATTGACCGTCATCGCGTCGCCCGAACCTTGGCCGCAAGGCGGGCAAGCATGGCGACCGCCGCGACGAAAAGCCCGACAACGAAGCCGATCCAAATCCCCTCGGCGCCGATTCCCGCATGGAATGCAAGCGTCCACGAAACCGGCAATGCCACGATCCAATACGAAAAAATCCCGATTCCGAACGGCACCGCCGTGTCCGAGAACCCCCGCAGCGCCCCCGAGGAAACGATTTGCAGCCCGTCGAAAACTTGGAACACCCCCGCTAAAACGAACAACTTCACGGTCAGGTCGCGCACCGCGGTGTCGGTCGTGAAAGTCCCCGCCACGGTGTCGCCGAGCAAAAAGTAGGCTGCCGCAAACGCAGCCATTACGGCAGCGGTCAGGCCGATAACCCCTCCTGTGATGAAGAAAAGCCGGTCCTTTCGCCCCGCCCCGAGTGCGTGACCCACGCGCACGCTCGCTGCCTGCGCGAGTCCGAGCGGCACCATGAATGTTGTGGCCGCACAGGTCAGCGCGATCTGATGCGCCGCGAGTGGAACAATCCCGAGCCAGCCCATCATGAGCGACCCGAACGAAAACCCGGTGATTTCGCTCAGGTTCAGACCACCCGTGTGGATGCCGATTCCCAGCAGCCTGCGGCTCTCGGCAATCAGGCCCGGGGCCAGCCAATCACCCGGCAGAGCCGTCCGCAGCGCGGCGGAAAGCGCGGGATATGCCAGAATCCCGATCATCACCGCGGTGCGGCTCAACAGCGTCGCCAACCCCGCGCCCTCCAAGCCCATCGCCTCCGCGCCGAGATTCCCGAAAATGAAAATCCAGTTCAAAAACACATTCAGCCCGACGCCTGCCATCATGATCCAGAACGGCGGCCAGGGTTTCGCAAGCGCCTCGCAGAAATTTTTCGTCGATCCTGTGACAAAAACCGGAATGAACGACCAGGCGCAGAGGAGGAAATACCCGCCCGCCCCGCGATTGACTTCCTCCGGTTGGCCGAAGACCCCGAGGTGCGGCAAGAGCGCATGCGCGGCGAGCGCCATCAATAATCCCATCGCCAGCGAGATCGCGATTCCCGCTCGAAGCGCCTCGCCCGCTTTCTTGGGTTGGCCGGACCCGAATGCCTGAGCGGACGCCACGCTCACCGCCGCGAGGATTCCGAATCCGAAAACCAATGGCACCGCCAGCACGGTGTTTGCAAACCCGCACGCGGCCAGCGGCACGACACCCACATGGCCGACCATCACCGTGTCCGTGATACCCATCAGCATTTGGCCGACGAATCCCGCCACGATCGGCGCCGCGAGTGCGAGCGTCCTGCGGTTTTCGGAGAGCATTTCCCCGAAGGTGCCTGTCGCAGCCATCGCGGGGAATCAGGCCGGCTCGACCACGCGACGGAACCTTTCGATCGATTGCGCCCGGCCGGTTGCGGGGTCGATGTCGATCAGTGCGCCGCAGACATGCACCCGCCCGCGCGGAATCGGAAATTTCGAGGGCAGGCAATCGAGGAATTTTTTCACCACGGCCGCCGGTTCGCGCCCGAGGATCGTCTCTGTCCCGCCGCACATCCCCGCGTCGCAAAGGAACGCTGTTCCGCCCGGCAAAATCCGCTCGTCCGCAGTCTGCACATGAGTGTGGGTTCCCACGACTGCCGAGGCCAGCCCATCGAGGTGCCATGCCATCGCGGTCTTCTCGCTCGTCGTCTCGCCATGCACATCCACAAAGATCACCGGCGTCTCCGCCCGCAGGCGCTCGACCTCGGCGCGCGCCGCGAGGAACGGGTTTTCGAGTTGCTGCCCCATGAAAGTCCGGCACTGCACATTCACCACCGCGACCTTCCCCTTGGCGGTGTCGAGGACGATGCTGCCGTGGCCGGGCGCACCCGGCGGGTAGTTGAGCGGGCGCAGGAGCCGCGGTTCGGTCGGCAGATACGGAACGATCTCCTTCTCGTCCCAAATGTGGTCGCCGCTGGTGATCACCGCCACGCCGCTCCGCAGAAGGTCGATCGCGATCTTCGGGGAAATTCCGCGCCCGTTGGCGGCGTTCTCGCCATTCGCCACCACGAAGTCCACGAGCCCCTCCTTGAGCAACTCGCCCACCACGGCCTTTGCGGCATTCCGGCCGGGCTCGCCGACGATGTCGCCCAGAAAAAGCAATCGGATCATCACGCCTTTTTATAGCAAGGGCGCCCGAACGCATTTAAAAAACACCCTCGTGCGCGCGATCCTAACCGCCATCCTCTTCCCGGTCCTTCTCCACTCGGCCTCGGCCAAGCTCTCGCCGCTCGCCACAGCTCCCGATTGGAGCGAACTCGACAAATTCCAGCGCACCATCACGAGTGCCGAATTCAAGTCGCTCCTCGAAAAAATCTACGCCCCGGACGGCGCCTCCGCCGGGTTGATCGTTGTCGGCGAAAAATCCGCGCGCATTGCCACCTCGCCCGGCAAGCCGCCCTACATTCTCGAATTCGCGGCGCCCGGCGAATCCAAGGCACCGCCGCGCTTCTGGAAAACCCGCGCCGAACTCCCCGCCCGCCCGGCCAACAAGCCGCTCGCCGGCCTCAAGATCGCGCTCGATCCCGGCCACATCGGCGGCAAGTGGGCGAAAATGGAGGAACGCTGGTTCCAAATCGGCGATTCCGTTCCCGTGGTTGAAGGCGACATGGTTCTCCGCGTCGCGAAACTCCTCATCCCGCGGCTTCAGGCCCTCGGCGCGGAGGTCGCCCTCACGCGCACCGGTTCCGAGCCCGCCACCAAGCTGCGCCCGGCCCAGCTCCGCAAAGCCGCCGCCGCCTCCCTTCGCGAGAAGGGCGAGCGCGCCACGCCGTCCGCCGTCACCAAGGAGAGCGAGAAACTTTTCTACCGCACCAGCGAGATCCGCCGCCGGGCGGAAATCGTCAACACCACGATCCGGCCCGACCTCGTCCTCTGCCTGCATTTCAACGCCGAACCCTGGGGCAACCCAGCGCGGCCGTCCCTTGTTTCCGAGAACCATCTGCATTTCCTCATCACCGGTGCGTGGAGCCGCAAGGAGCTCGAATACGAGGACCAGCGCCACGAGATGCTTTACAAGCTTCTCAGCCGGTCCTTCGACGAGGAAAAAGCCGCCACCAAAACCCTCGCCAAAACCATGGCCGCCGCCACCGGCCTGCCGCCCTATATCTACACGGGCGGCACCGTCGTCCGCATCGACCCCGCCGGCTACATCTGGGCGAGGAACCTTCTTGCGAACCGCCTGTTCCGCTGCCC
>JBMOIA010000100.1:0-5381 GCA_049317565.1 Terrimicrobiaceae bacterium
GGTTTTGCAAACATCCCGCCGCTGTGAACCACACGCCAAAAGCCCGCCTGCGCGTGCTCATCCTCACCGCCAGCATGGGAGAGGGGCACAACACCGCCGCGCGGAACATACGCAACGCCATCCTCGCCCGCGCCGGGAATTCCGCCGATGTGCGCGTCGTGGATCCTTACACGCACACGAACCCTGTCGTGAACCGGCTCATGCAGCGCGGCTATGCGACAGCGATCAACAACTACCCGCGGCTTTGGAAGGGCGTTTTCGACATGCTCAGCCGCCCGGGGATGCTCGAGGGCATGGCGCCGCTGCTCTCGCAACTCGTGCGCGCCGTCCACACGCTCGTGCGGGAATTCGAACCGCACCTCATCGCCTCGACCTATCCGGTCTTCGGATATGTCATGGCAAAAATCAAAAGTTCGGATCCCGCCGTTGCCGCCCCGTTCTACACAGTCATCACCGATTCCACGATGATCAACCAGGCGTGGTATCGCTACCCCAGCGAAGGGGCGATCGTCGCGGACGAGCCCACCGCCGAAGCCCTTCGCACCGATGGCGTCGAGCCTTCGAAAATCCACACACTCGGCTTCCCGGTCGGATTGGAATTCGATGAATTCATCCCCGCTCCAGCACCGAACGACGGCCGTTGGAAAATCCTCTTCTTCCCGGGCGGTCCCCACGATCGCGCCGTCCGCACACTTGAGCTCCTCTCAACGCTGGAAAACGCCGCCGTCAGCGTGGTCACCGGCCGCCGCGAGGACACGCGCGCCACACTCGAGCGCGCCGGACTCCCGCGCCAGGGGCGCCTCATCGGCTGGACCGACAAAATGCCGGAGTTGATGGGCACGCACCACCTCTTCATCGGCAAGGCCGGCGGCGCCACCGTGCAAGAGGCGATCGCCGCACAAATCCCGTTCCTCGTCAGCCACATCGTCCCCGGCCAGGAGGAGGGCAACATCGCCCTTATCCAGCAAACCGGCATCGGCGCCCTTGCCTCGCAGGACCCCGCGAATGTCCTGCATATCGTGAAAGGCGCCATGGCGAACGAGGCCGCCTTGTGGAGAACCTGGCGCCGCAACCTCATGCAGCTCCGAAAACCCTCCGCCTCCCGAGCCATCGCGGAGTTCCTCCTCGAGAGAGCCGAAAGCGCGAAACTCCCCCGCTGACACGCGCTCAGTGCACGCGGCGCACGGCTTCGAGGAATTCCGCCACCAAATCGGGGTCCTTGTGCCGGGGCACCGACTCCACGCCGCCGGCCACATCCACCGCGGCGGGCTTCACGGTGCGGATGGCATCGCCCACATTTTCCGGCGTGAGCCCGCCGGCCAGCACCACGCTGCGCTCTCCCAAGTCCGCCGCCGCGATCAATTCCCAGTTCGCCGTCTGCCCGGTGCCGCCATAGGCGGTCGGCGACCAAGCATCGAGGAGGATTTGCGGCGTTGAGTATTCCGCCGCCGCGCGGAGAGACCCTTCGTCCTTCACGCGCACGGCCTTCATCCAGCACGGCCACCCCGCTGCGGCGCACTGCGCGGGCGTTTCATCGCCGTGGAATTGCACCATCTCGAAGCAGCCGGAATCCAGCAACTCGGCGAGCAACTCCGGCGCGGGGTTCACCACCACCGCCACGCGGTCCGCCAAGCCTTCCAGCCTGGCGATCCAATCCAGCGAGGCCCTGGGGTCGATCCGCCGCTTCGAGCCATTGAAAAAATTGAACCCGAGCGCGTCGGCGCCCGCATCCGCGCACAGCAGGGCGTCCTCCTCGTTTGTGATCCCGCAGATTTTGACGCGCACCGCGCCGGGCTTGAAGAGTCTCATTCCACCAACCGCGCGTCCGCTTTTTTCATGGAAGGATGGTGCGTGATCGCATGGATCCTCCCGTCGCTCGACCTGAAAAACGAACTCAACCCCCAGCTCACGATCCCGATGACCACCGCCCCGAAGAACGCACTCCAGAATCCGTCCACCGTGAACGCCGGAATCACGGAAGAAACCAGCATCAACAGCAGCGCGTTCACCACAAAAATAAACAGCCCCATCGTCACGATGATGAAGGGAATGCTCAGAAGCAGCAGGACCGGGCGGACAAAGGCGTTGATGATCCCCAAAAGTAGCGACGCCCCCAAGAGCGCGCCCAGGCCCGAGCAATGGATTCCGGGAACCAGTTTTTCCGCGGCAAACACCGCCACCGTGGTCACCATCCAGCGCAGGAGGAACGCAGACACAGGGTGACCTTAATCCGTGCTGGAATTTTTTGAAGAAATATTTTGCAAAACGCGGATACGCACCCCATAGACTCGCGCCATGCCCGACAAAAAAGACAAGAAAGGGAAATCGAAGGCGTCCTCCAAACCTGCGAAATCCCCCAAATCCGCCGCCAAGCCGGCTACCAAGTCCGCGGCCAAAAAGCCCGCCCAGAGCGCTCCGAAAAGCGCTGCCCGGACCACGAAAACCAAAAAGAGCGAAGCCGCCCCCGTTTCCAAACCGCCCGCTCCGCCCAAACCCGCCGCCCCCGCAGTCACTCACGACGAAATCGCCCTCCGCGCCTATTATATAGGCGAGCGCCGGCAGATGATGGGATGGCCGGGCGATTCCTCAGGGGATTGGGTCGAGGCCGAAGCCCAGCTTGTTGCCGAAAAAAAACGCCGCAAGGCCTGACCAAAGAACGACGGCAACGGCAAGGCGGCCACGCGAATGATTATTCAAGACCGCCTCGCGAAATTCCTCGGCAAAACACCGGACACGGCTGAAGCGGCATTCGTCGCGCGCAACGCCACGCTGGTGGGCGATGTGCGCCTCGGCAGGGACGCGAGCGTCTTCTACGGCGCCGTCCTCCGGGGCGATATCGAGTCGATCACCGTGGGCGAGGAGTCGAATATCCAGGATGGCTGCATCGTCCACCTGGCCGATGACCTCGGCGCGCACATCGGCGCGCGCTGCACAATCGGCCATGCCGCCATCATCCACGCGTGCACAGTCGGCGACGAATGCCTCGTCGGCATGCAGGCCGTGGTCCTCGATGGCGCTGAAATCGGCGACCAATGCCTCATCGGCGCCGGAGCACTCGTGACCCAGCGCATGAAAATCCCGCCCCGCTCGCTCGTCCTCGGTTCGCCGGCCAAGATCGTGCGCCCGCTGAAGGACCACGAACTCGCCGCCCTCCGCGAAAGCGCGGAGAAATATGTCGCCGTCGCCCGCGCCCACGCCGCACGCCAGGCCGCGGGCGGCCCCGCATGAATCTCCCG
Source organism: Terrimicrobiaceae bacterium (assembly GCA_049317565.1). GTDB lineage: Bacteria > Verrucomicrobiota > Verrucomicrobiia > Chthoniobacterales > Terrimicrobiaceae > UBA967. Next base: position 3,237 of record JBMOIA010000100.1, read on the forward strand.
AACCGCCTCACGCTGGCCCGCCTCGCGCTCACGGCGGTTTTTGTTGCCTGTTTTTCCACCGGCCTCCACGGGCGTTTCACGGCGGCCCTCGCCATTTTTGCCATTGCCGCCGCCACGGATTGGCTGGATGGCGAGATCGCCCGCCGCCGCGGACTCGTCACGGATTTCGGCTCCCTCATGGACCCGCTCGTGGACAAAATCCTGACCGCGTCGGCGTTCATCGGCCTCACCGCCTACCACGCGATCCCGCCGTGGGCGGTCATCATCATCATCAGCCGCGAGTTCCTCATCACCGGCCTGCGCTCGCTCGCCGCCTCGAAAAACCTCATCCTCCCCGCCGACAAGCTCGGAAAACACAAGACGACCTGGCAGATGGCCACGATCATTTACTTCCTCATCCTCCTCGCGCTCGGCGAATGGGGGAGCTGGAAATGGCAGCCGGTGGCGTGGATGTTCGGCACCCATTTCCTCGTTCCGGCGACCGTCGCGCTGTCGGTCTGGTCCGGCCTCGCCTACCTTCACAAGAACCGCGCGCTCATCGATACCCGCTGAGGCTTTGGGGTTGCGCGGGCACGGCCTCGCCGGCAAAGTCACCGCATGGGAGCGTTCCTGCTGTTCCTCGTGGTCGCGGCCGCAATCCTCGGATTGCTGCTCGTTTTCGTCGTCGGCCAATTCAACACCCTCGTCGGGCTCCGCAACCGCTACAAAAACGCGTTCGCGCAAATCGATGTCCAACTCAAGCGCCGCCACGACCTCATCCCGAACCTTGTCGAAACAGCGAAGGCCTACATGCAGCACGAGGCGAAAACCCTCGAGGCCGTCATTGCCGCGCGCAACGCCGCGCAGGGCGCCACGGGCCGCGCCGCCTCGGACCCCGGGAACCCGCAGGCCATGCGCGAACTCGCAGGCGCCGAAGCCGGGCTCACCGGCGCGCTGGGACGCCTCTTCGCCGTCGCCGAAGCCTACCCCGACCTCAAGGCGAACCAGAACATGATGCAGCTCACCGAGGAACTCACCTCGACCGAGAACAAAGTTGCCTTCGCCCGCCAGGCCTACAACGACTCCGTCATGGCCTACAACACGCAGCGCGAGGTTTTCCCCTCCAACATCGTCGCCGGAATCTTCCAGTTCGGACCCGCCGAACAGTTCCAAATCGAAAATCCCGCCGAGCGCGAGGCTCCCAAGGTCTCGTTTTCATGATTCCCCTCGCCCCCGCGCGCTCCGCATTCGTTTCAGGGGCGCAACCCGGCCGCGTCGCCACGATCCACTGCGACATCATCGCCGATGCCGAAACCCCAGTCTCCGCCTTTGCCAAACTCTGCGCCCAGGAACCGTCCTTCCTGCTCGAATCCGCCGAACAGCACGACCAAACCGGCCGCTACTCGTTCCTCGGCTTCGGCGCCCACGCGACTTTCACCGCTACGGGAAAACACCTCGCCGTGTGCGAAAACGGCGCGGTCCGCGAATACGAGGCGCCGCGCGACCCTCTCGACGAACTCGAAAAGTGGATGGCATCCTACCGCACCGCGCACGATCCCGAAATGCCACCGTTCCACGGGGGCGCCGTCGGTCACCTCGGCTACGATTGCATCCGCTGGTTCGAGCCATCCATTCCCGCGCCACCGAAGGACGAACTCGGCATTCCGGACATGTTCTTCATGGTTCCGCGCACGGTCGTGGTTTTCGACCACCGCCGGCGCCGCCTGCGCATCGTGGAAAATGTGTTTTTGGACAACGGGGACGCCGGTGCCGCCTACGATGCCGCCGCCGCGCGCATTGCCTCGGTTGTGGAAACGCTCAGCCGCCCCGCGGCGTTCGAACCGCTCTTCGCCGACAATGCCACGCCTCCAGCGCCCTCGGCTTCAAACACCACACCCGCCGAATATCACGCCATGGTTGAACGCGCGCAGGAATACATCCGCGCCGGGGACATTTTCCAAATCGTCCTTGCCCAGCGTTTCGAAACCGAGTTCTGCAGCGATGCACTCGCCCTCTACCGCGCGCTGCGTTTCCTGAACCCCTCGCCCTACATGTTCTGCCTGCGCTGCCCGGGCGGCTACTCGCTCGTCGGCAGTTCTCCCGAAGTCCATGTGCGCCTCACCGGCGACCTCGTGGAAATCCGCCCCATCGCCGGCACCCGCCGCC
>JBMOIA010000101.1:0-5355 GCA_049317565.1 Terrimicrobiaceae bacterium
ATTCCTGTTCCGCCGCCGGAAGACGCCCGATCAAAACCACGCCGCGCCCGCCGAAAAAAATTTCCAGATCGAACCCCGCGGGAATTCCCTCCGCAACAACACGCTGAACATCGAACGCCGGCACATCCATCACGCCATCACTGCCCGCCAGCAGAGGCTCGCGGAACGGAACATTCAAATGCACCGGCCCGGGATGTTTCCCCGTTGCCGCCTCCACCGCCTGGCGCAGCATGGAAAATAATTCCCCGAAATCCGCCGTCCCGCCCGGGCACGGCAAATCCGCCGCGAACCGCACAAAACTTCCGAACAACCCCTCCTGCCGAATCGTCTGGTTCGCCCCCTTGCCGCGAAGCTCCGGCGGCCGGTCGGCCGTGAGCAACACCAACGGCACCCCCGAATAAAACGCCTCCACACACGCCGGCAGCAAATTCGCCACTGCCGACCCGCTTGTCGTCAGGCACACCGCGGGCTTGCCCGACGCCATTGCCCATCCGAGTGCCGCGAAGCTCGCTCCGCGCTCGTCGTAATGCATCGCCGCCGGCTCATCACCGCGACCGGCCAGCGCCGCCAGCAGAGCCGATCCCCGAGCCCCCGGGCTCGCAAAAAACCTCCCCGCGCCGAGCCGCCCTAATGCCTCGACCACCGCTCGGCCCCACTCGCGGTTCGCCGGGCCCGCGCTCATGCCGAGAGCAAATGCAGCACCCCGGAAATCTTGTCCTCCAATTCCGACCACTCGCGCTCGGCGTCCGATCCCTCGACAATCCCCGCACCGGCGAACACATCCACTTGCGCCCCGCGGCACCACATGGACCGAATGGCGGCGGCGAACTCCGCCTCCTCGCGTGCCACGCAGCCCACCGGTCCCGCATACCACCCGCGGTCGAACGGCTCGTTGCGCTTCAAAAAATCCATCGCCGCCGCCGTCGGACATCCGCAAGTCGCCGGCGTCGGATGGAATGCCGCCAAAATCTCCCCGTCGGAAATCCCCTCCCGCAGCCGCCCAGCGAACCCGGTCCGCAAATGCTGCACCCGCGAGAGCTTCAGCACCCCGGGCTTTTCATCGCCGGAAAATTCCGTGCACAGCCGCGAAAAAACTTGCCCAAGCGAGTCCACCACCAGCCGGTGTTCGAGTTGCTCCTTCGAGAATTCGAGCAACTGCGATTCGAGCCGTTCGTCCTCCGAGGCATCCAGGCTGCGCGGGCGTGTTCCGGCCACCGCCTCGCTCCGCAGCTTCAGCCCCTCGCGTCGATACAGCAGTTCGGGGCTCGCTCCGAGGAACGCCCCGCACTTTGCCTCCGGCTCGATGCAATAATGGAAACACCCCGGCGCCGCCGCCGCCAAAATCCCCGCCAGCGCGAACGGCGTCACCGCCTCCGCCAGTTCGAGGCACGACCTCCGCGCCAGGACTACCTTTGAGATCCCGCCCTCCTGGAACGCCGCCAGCGCCGAATTCACCCCAGCAGACCATTGGCTGAAATTCGGCTGGTTCCACCGCGTCAAAACCCGCGGCCGAACTCCCGACACGCACTCGCCAAGCCCCGCCACCCACACCGCCACATCCTCGAGGTCGAATCCCCCCGCGCCGAGGTTCACCGCCAACCGCGTCCGCCCCCCTGAATGCACGATCTCCGCCTTCGGGATGAAAAAACATTCCGCAGGAAATCCCTCCCAGCACTGCTCCCGTCCGTCGCCCCTGTCGAAACACGCCCCGCCGAAAACCCGAACGCCCCGCCCACTCCGCTCGAGCAATTCGAGCAGTTCCGGCAGCGTCCCCTCCGCCACAGACCCCATCGCCAGTGTTTGTGCCGCCCCGGACCGCGACCTCCAAAAAAATCTCGGATATGCCGGAGCCGCCTCGAGCCAACGCGGCGTGAAGAGCCCGGCGTCATCGAGGATCCACTCGTGGCGGCGCACTCCTCCATCGAACGAAATCCGGTCTCCGCGCAGCAACTCCCCGAAGTCCGGCCTCGTCCCGATTTCCAGAACCGTGTCAGAAAAAGTCGGCATCTCGGCTATTTGCGGAACATACGAACCGCAGGCCCCGGCCGGTGTGGATTCATTTCCATTCCCGCAAAGAAAAGATACAAACATTCCCGCCATGACAAGCCCCGCCGTCCACACCGCGCGCCGCCGCGTGGAATTTGCGGACACCGATGCCGCCGGCGCCGCCCACTTCACGCGGCTCCTGGCGATGGTCGAAGAGGCCGTCCATTCCTTCTTCAGGGGAAAAAACATCCCGCTCCTCTCGCCCCATTCCGCCTGGCCGTTCGTCTCCATCCGCGCCGACTACACCGCCAAATGCGGTCCCGGTGACGAACTCGACATTCGCATCGCCTTCCATCCCCCCGGGAAATCCTCGCTCTCTGCCGACTTCACCGCCATCCGCGCCGGATCCGCAGCATTCTCCGGTTCGCTCACCCTCTGCCACATCGATCCCTCCACCGGACGCCCCTCCGAAATCCCCGCCGAAACCCGCCGTCATTTCGAAAATCCGTGACCCCGCGCCCCATCGCCCTCCGAGGCTACCTCCTCGACGCCCCCGCCCGCCAATCCGCCCGCGGCCTCGCCGATGGCGCCATCCTTATCGAGAACGGCCGCATCTCCGCCCGCGGCCCGTTTCAGGAAATTTCCCGCCTCCCCGCTGCGGCCGACGCCGAGTGGCTCGGCGGACCACATTGCGCCGTCGTTCCCGGGCTCATCGACATCCACGCCCACATCCCGCAATACCCGTTCGTCGCCCGCATCGAGGAATCCCTGCTGCCCTGGCTCAAGCGCTACATTTTCCCGGCCGAACGGAATTTCCGGGCCGCCGAAGCCCGCGAATTTGCCCCGTTTTTTTTCGACTCGCTTGCCCGCAACGGCACTACGCTCGCAGTCCTCTACGCCGCCATCCACGAGGACAGCGCCCACGAATGCTTCGCCGCCGCCGAAGCCTCCGGCCTCCGCGCCATCATTGGAAAAGTGATGATGGACCGCCACTCCTACGGCGACCTCGAGCCCGACAAAATCCTCCCCGTGTCGCTCGAGCAAACCCGCCGCCTCATCGCACGCTGGCACGGCGCCGCCGGCGGACGCCTCGAATATGCGGTCGCCCCGCGCTTCGCCGTTTCCTGCTCGGCCGAAATGATGCGCGCCGCCGCCGACCTCGCCCGCGAACACGGCACCTGGATCCAAACCCACCTCTCCGAAAACCACCTCGAAATCCAAACCGTCCGCGAACTCTTCCCCGAATTCCCCGACTACACCTCCGTGTATGAAGGCTGCGGATTGCTCGGCCCCAAAACCATCCTCGGCCACTGCATCCACCTTTCCGCCACCGAGCGCGCCAAACTGCGCGACACCGGCTCGATCATCGCCCACTGCCCGACCTCGAATCTTTTCCTCCGCAGCGGCATCATGCCCTGGGACACCATCGCCAGCGACGGCATCCCCTTCGGCCTCGCGAGCGATGTCGCCGGCGGACCCGAACTCTCCATGTGGCGTGTCATGCGCTGCGCCCTCGAATCCCAGATCGCCCGCTCGTTCTCCGCGCCCTGCCGCATCCCGTCCCCCGCCGAAATTTTCCACCAATCCACCCAAGGCGCCGCCGAAGCCCTCGGCAAAGGGTCGCAACTCGGCACCCTCGACCCCGGCAAGGAAGGCGATGCCGTCCTCCTCGACCTCGCCGCCATCATCCCATCCGGAAAAACCCCGCCACCGCCCGAATCCAACATGTCCGCCGACGACCTCCTCCCGCTCCTCATCCACCGCGCCGGCCCCGAATCGACCCTCGCCACCCTCGCCGCCGGGCGGAAGGTTTACGCGCAGTCTTCGGCTCACAACAATTCCTGAGCGTTTCGTCAGGAGAGCCCTGCTTGTCAGGGCCAGGGTGGCTCTCTGAAAAAAACCATTTCGGCGCTGACAAGCAGCGCCCTCCTCGCGAAAAGTTACTTGAGGCCTGCACTCACAAAAGCGAGTGGTCGATGGTGCGGAGGCGGTTTTGTTTGGTGCCGAGGCGGGGGATGCAGGCGATGAGGGCTTTTGTGTAGGGGTGGGAGGGATTTTTCAGGACCGTTTCGGTGTCGCCGGTTTCGACGATTTCGCCGCGATACATGACGGCGACGCGTTCGCAGAGGCCGCGGATGATGGCGAAATTGTGGGTGATCAAGACCAACGCCATGCCGAATTCGGCGCGGAGGCGTTTGAGCTCGGCGAGGATTTGGGCCTGGATGGTGACATCAAGTGCGGTGGTGGGTTCGTCGGCGACGAGGAGTTTGGGCCGGCAGGCGAGGGCCATGGCGATCATGGCGCGCTGTTGCATGCCGCCGCTGAGTTGGTGCGGGTAATCGAGCATGCGGCGGGCGGGGTCCTGGATGCCGACGGCGGAGAGCCATCTCACGACTTCGGCATTGATATCGGCCACATCGGGCCGGTGGAGGCGGATGCCTTCGGCGATCTGGCTGCGGATGGTGAAGACGGGGTTGAGCGAGGTGGCGGGCTCCTGGAAAATGTAGGCGATGCCGCCGCCGCGCACGGCGCGGATTTCGGAATCGGACATGCGCAGCGTGTCGCGGCCTTCGAAGAGAATGCGGCCGGAGGGGTAGGATGCGGGAGGGGAGGGGAGGAGCCGGGCGAAGGAGAGGGCCGTGACGCTTTTGCCGCTGCCGCTTTCGCCGACAATGGCAAGCGAGCCGCCGTGGGGAATTTCAAGCGAGAGGTTTTTTGCGGCGTGGACGGTTCCGGATTCGCCGGTGAAATCGATGGAGAGGTTTTCGACCTGGAGGAGTGGGGAATTCATTCGGGGCGGGTTTCTGCGGCGCGGCGGAAGGCGTCGCCGGCAATGTAAAATGCGAGGGAGGCTGCGAAGATGGCGAGGCCGGGGAAGACGATGAGCCACCAGGCGTCGAGGATGTAGGTTTTCCCGTCGGCGATGATGTTGCCCCATGTGGACTGTGGCGGCGGGACGCCGAAGCTGAGGAAGCTGAGGCCGGACTCGACGAGGATGGCGTCCGGGATGCTGACGATGGCGGTGACGAAGATCGGGGCGGCGGCGTTCGGCAGGATATGGCGGAAGATGATGCGGTGCGGCCGCTGACCCATGGCGCGGGCGGCGCGCACATATTCGCTCTCGCGGAGGGTGAGGAATTCCGCGCGGACGAGGCGGGCGGTGCCTGTCCAGCCGACAAGGCCGATGACGGCGATGATGATCCAAATGTTGGGCCCAAGAATCGCGATGGCGCTCAGGATCAGAAAAAACGAGGGGAAGCAGAGCAGGGCGTCCACGATGCGCATGAGGACATTGTCGATCCAGCCGCCGCAGTATCCGCTGATGGCGCCGATGGCGATGCCGATGCCGAGCGAGACGGCCATGGCGAC
>JBMOIA010000102.1:0-5343 GCA_049317565.1 Terrimicrobiaceae bacterium
GGCTACCAATGGGTCATCGTCCCCAGCCACCACATCAGCCGCACCTGCCCGACCTACAACACCAAGGCGAATCCTGAAGGCTCCTACAACATTTTCTCCAGCCCCCCCAACAAAGCCGACCAACTCGGGCCATCACCCACCGATGGATGGTGGTATTCCGAACCGAACCCCGGCAACGCGGCTTGGAATGTCGCCCCGTATGCCTACCAACTCCACAAGGTCAAATATGTGAACCCCGACACCGGAGCGGAAAAAACCATGATCGCCGTTCCCTCGGACGATGTCCTCTCCTACCGCTACGGCTACGCCAACGAGGGCGTCGGCAAGATCGATACCTTCATCGCGCCCTTCGCCACAGATCCAGCGCGCCCCGTCATGGTCATGCCTTCCACCGATGGCGACAATGCCTGGGGCGGAGGTTCCAGCTCCTGGTTCGAAGCCACTCCGCAACTTTTCAACGACTCCGCCGCCCGCGGCTACAAGCCTTCAACGCCGCAGGATTTCGTCAACGCCTTCGGGTCCAACGCACCCATGGCCCACATCGAGGACGGCGCCTGGATTTTCCCCGAAATGTGCTACGGCTCGCCGAACTTCATGAAATGGATCGAGCCGCCTGTGGCCACTATCGCCAACCGCGGCGTCACCACCGTGCCCGGCACGCAGATCGACATGGAGACACCCGGCTTCGCTTTGAAATTCTACAGCTACGCCCCGCTCATGGCCGGCGCGAACTGGCTTGAAACCGCCGAGCAAATCCTGAAAGACGAAGGCGGCAGTGTTCAGCCTTGGAAAATCGCCACTCCCTACGATTGGGACGGCTCCTGGACCGGCGCCAATGATGTCGAACTCGCTTGGCACATCTACCTCAAGGGTCTCGATTCCGGCTTCAACTACTACGGCGGTCTCGGCAATGATGATGAAATGAAGCCCGGCCTCGCCACGCGCCGCGCGGTCGAAAAACTCACGCCTTGGATGACCGACGCGCGCCGCAACAACGACCGCACCCCGCCCACCGTCCTCAAGCCCCAGCGTTTCCCCTACAACCCTGGCTGGTTCACCTTCGGCTGGTTCAACCAACAACCCCAGATTCCAAACAACGCCTTCCTCAAGCGCATGAACTCCGAGTTCTACATCTGGACCCATGCCTACGACCTGAGCGGAATCCCCGATGGCAATGTGAAATTGAAAATTCGTATCGACAACGACGGAACCAACCCGCTCGCCAGCAATCAAAACGAAACCTACGCGGGCGGTAGCGAGGTCGGCCAATGGGTCACGGTCAACATGACCAAGCGCACACTTCCCAAAACCCGCGAAGCTCTCAACATCGCCGCCGCCAACAGCCAGATCGACTACTTCCTGCCCGTGCAAGACACGGCCGTAGCCGATTACTACTTCGCCAAAATCACCAACGACAATCTGCCCAACTTCCGCAGCAAACTCCTCGACTACTACATCGAGGCCACCGACTCGAAAAACAACACCTCGAAATCCGAAATCCAGCATGTCTGGGTCGACGACTTCAGCGGCCAAACCAACGGCGGCGGGGGAGGTGGCGGCGGTGGAGGAGGAAACGCAAGCACCACCGTCTCACTCAACCCGGCAACCCCCATCGCCGGCCAATCGCTTACTGTCACCTACAACCCGGCCGGTCGAAACCTCGCTTCCGCGACAGTCGTCAACATCCACCACGGCTACAACCAAAATATCGCCGCCAACTGGACCCCGCTTCCGGGCGTCGCCATGACCAAGGTGGGCGGCAATTGGACCTACACCTACACGGTCCCCGCCAATGCCACCACCATCGCGCTGGTTTTCAACAACGGCTCCGGCACTTGGGACAACAATGGCGGCGGCAACTGGAATTTCACCGTCAATGCCAGCGTGCCCACACAGCCCCCCGCAGCGCCGGTCGGTCTCGCTGCCACGGCCACATCGAACAGCTCGATCTCCCTCACTTGGAACGCAACCGCCAACGCGACTTCCTACATCGTTTTCCGCAACGGCACACAGGCTGGAACGCCGCAGGATCCGAATTTCATTGATACCGGCCTGGCCGACGAGACGACCTATTCCTACACCGTCCGCGCCGTGAACGCGGCCGGCAATTCGACAGCGCCCACAGCCGTCAGCGCCACCACGCTCTTCGCGCCCCTGCAGCCCGCACAGGTGAAAATCCTCGAGCCTGCCGGAGGCTCCACAGCCAACGGCTCCACCCAACTCTTCTCCGGTCGTGCCGGCTCCGGGTTCACGGGCGGCCTCGTTTGGACCAACTTGTCCAACAACGCCACCGGCACCATCACCTTCCCCGGCGGAAGCGTTCCGAACGGTTGGAACTGGTCCGCATCCATCCCGCTCGCCGTGGGGAACAACACGATTGTCTTCCGCGGCAACCAGACCGTGCTCCGTTCCGACGAGGCGGCGAATTACACCTCTTGGAGCACCAACAGCACAGGCGGCCAGGGATTCGGCGCATGGACCCTCAATGCGACCGGCAGCGCCGGATTTTTCCTGGCCAACACCGCGACGAACACGAACATGAGCTTGGGTGCGAACACCGGCTTTGGATTCTGGGCAAATGGTGGCGGCGTGTCCACAGCCAGCCGCCCGATTTCCACTCCCATGGCCGCCGGAGATTCGCTTTCCGTGAAATTCGACAACAACTCCGTGGCAGCCGGCGGCGAAGTCGGTTTCTCGCTGGCGGACTCCTCGGGAACCGAACGCTTCCGGTTCTTCTTTGCCGGTGGCCAGGCGAATTACCGGGTTTCAGACGCTTCTGGAGTCCGCGAAACAGCCCAGGGGTGGTCCGATTCCGGGCTCACGCCCGTCTTCGCGCTCACGGGCAACAATTCCTACAGCTTCACGATTGGAACCAACACGCTCACCGGAAATCTCGCCACCGGAGGCCAGATCGCCCGCGTCGCTTTCCAAAATAAAAACGCCGGCTTGGGAGCCCAATACGATTTCTACATCGGCACCATGTCGCTCGCCCAATCCGGGAACACCTCCGAGTCCATCACCATCACAAGGCAGAATGTCGATGCCACGGACGGCCTCCCCAATTCCTGGTGGGCGCAATACGGCATCACAGGCTCGGACAGAGTCGCCTCCGCAGACACCGACTCCGACGGCTTGACCAACGCCGAGGAGTTCGCCCTGGGCAGCGATCCGGTGAATGCCGCCGACCCCGCTCCGAACATCGTCGTGGAGGATTCCACAGGCGGGGCGGTCACAAGCAACTCCACGATTCTTTCGCTCGGAAATGTGGCCGTTGGCGGCACGCCCGGCACAGCCGCCATTTCGATTCGCAACACCGGTCCCGGATACTTGCGCAACCTCGCGCTCTCGCGGGATGGAACGCATTCCCCCGAATTCACAACCGGCCCGTTGGTCTATTCAACGCTCGCCCCTGGGAGCAATGCAACCGTCACTGTCTCGTTCTCGCCCGCCTCGGGCGGAAACCGCACCGCGCGCCTTCTCATCGCCAGCAACGACCCCGCGAAAAATCCGTTCACCGTTCTTCTCGGCGGTTTCGGCATCGGCACGAATCTCGACACCGATGGCGACGGACTGAACGATGCCGCGGAATTCGGCATGTCCGGACTCGGCTTCGACTGGCGCACGTCGCAACCCAACCTTGTGGGATCACTGGCCCAAAATGCGGACAAGGCCGGTTATTTCGACGAGCAAAGCGTCCGCGACATGAATGTCGGAATGCCCCTGATCTCCAAGAACGCCACCACCGGCAAGTTCAAGCTCACGATCGAACTCGAGAAATCCACAAACCTCGGACAAGGCTTCCAGCCCATGCCCTTCGAGGAGACCGGAACCTACCTGACACAAGACGGCAAGCTGCAGTTCGAGTTCAACTCGCCAGATAATGCCGGCTTTTTCCGCTTGAAAGCCAAGTAGGCGCGACATTGCCATAGACATCCGACCCCGCGCCTCGGGCTTGGCGCGGCGCGGTTTTTGTGTTTGATAAAAACGACATGAGCACACCGACCGCTCCCACTCCCTCTGCGGCGACCAAGGATTCGCCTTTTGAAAATTCGCTCGGCATGCGTTTCGTGCCGGTGCCGCGCTTCCCCACACTTTTCTCGATCTGGCTCGTGCGTGTGCGCGACTACGAGGCCTACACCTCGGCGCACGGCGTGGCGTTGCCCGACCAATCGCCCGGCTCCAACAACAACCACCCGGTCGTGAATGTCGTCTGGCGCGAGGCCTCGGATTTTTGCAAATGGCTCACGGGCCTGGAGCACCAATCTGGAAAAATCCCGAAGGAACTCGTTTACCGCCTGCCCACCGACATGGAGTGGAGTGCCGCGGTGGGCTTGCCTCACGAGAGCGGCACGCGCCCGGACGAACGCAGCGGGCATGCCGAGGGATTCCCCTGGGGAACCCAATGGCCGCCGCCGAAAGATGTCGGCAACTACTCGCAGGAACTCGGCATCGACAGCTTCGAATTCACCTCGCCGGTCGGCACTTTCGCCCCGAACGAATTCGGAATTTACGACCTCGGCGGCAATGTCTGGGAATGGTGCCACGATTTCTACGACCGCTCGAACGAGTGCCGCGTCCTCCGCGGCGCCTCATGGTTCAACGGCTACCCGGACCGCATGAAATCGTCGTTCCGCAACGATCTCGGCTATCCGGATTCGCGCTACACCAGCTTCGGCTTCCGCGCCGTTCTGGGAGCGCCCGTCAATCGCTGATCCCCACGCAATCCGTCGGGCATTGCGACCGGCGGGTGAATGCCATGAACGCTCCCGAAGAACTGCTCGCGGCCGCGCGGGGGAATGCGATGGGGGATTTTCTCTCGGCCGCAGTGGAGGCGGGATTTTGCAAAGTCGGGGAGATTTTTTTCGGACGCGAGGGTGAGGGGTTTCGCGTTTGTCATTGGGAGGAGAGGGAAACCACGGGGCTGATGGGTTTTCACGATCCGCACGAGGCGATGGGAATCGCGGCGGTGGATGGGGCGGGGAACTACCGTCCGCTCAAAACGGCTTCGAATTTGCGGCGCGGGTGGGAGCTGAAATTGGCGACGCTTCATGAACTGAGGCTCGCGCTGGATTTGCTCTACCCCGCCGCGCTCGGGAACTGGCGGGCGCTGGTGGCGGGCGCTGAATTGTCGGCGCCACTCGAGCAGACGCTCGGCCGTCAGACTGGAATGTATCGCGTGACGGCGAAGCTCGACGGCGACGGCGCTCGGGCGATCGCAGGCAGTCTTTGTGGCGCCGGTTGCCTCCGGCGGATTCTGTGGACTGTGGAGGGCAAGCCGATCCCCTGCGGTCGGGAAGTGGAAGGATTTGAAATCCCATTACTCTGCACCGATGCGTGCAGTCT
>JBMOIA010000103.1:0-5315 GCA_049317565.1 Terrimicrobiaceae bacterium
CGGCGTCATACCAGCTCACATGCGTGACCGGGTGGGCGCTGCCGGTGCCGTAGCCTGTCTCGAGTTCGTAGCCTTTCGCCAGGGCCCAAATCCTCACCCACTCCCATTCCTCCTGCATCACCGGGTATTTCCCGATTTCGAATTCCTCGATGCGCAGGCCGGCAAGCTCGGAATCCGGCGGCATCACGCCGCCGCTCACCGAAACCATCACCGTTCCCGCGAGCGGGATGTCGCGGTTGCACGAAAACGCGCTGAGCAGCCGCTTGCGCTCGCCGAGTTTTTCCACGCCGAGTTCGCGCAGGTCGGAGTCCTCGAGCTGCTCGAGGACCGCATCCGTCACACCCTGCTCGTCGAACTTCGGTGCGAGGTGCTCGAGGTGCTCGGCTTCCAGAATGGTTTTCAATTCTTTTTCCATCGCGCGGAATTTTCCACCCGCCGCTCCGCGGCGAAAGTGGGGTGAAGTCCCCCTAAAACGAAGTTCCCAGCGAGAGGCTCACGATGTTCGAGGAAAAATCCGGGTTGCCGAAATCGACATTGTAAAATGCCCCCGCATTCCAGGTCCGCCCGATGCGCATACCCACCCCGGCGCCGGCGAAAACGCTGTCGCGTGACGGATTGCCGGTGTCGAAGCCGAACGCCGCCCCCGCCCCGCCGTCGAGCGATGAATTGATCGTCCGCGCCCCGTCGAGGAACTCATGCTGCCAAAACATCCGGACCTCGGGCACAAGCGTGAGTTTTTTGCCCGCGTTCCAGGGATACGCGATGCGGCCGCCGAGTGTGCTGCGCAGGCTGTTCGCATCCTGCCGGCCGACCGCCAAATCCAGGCTGTCCGCGCCGTCTTCGGTGAAGGCGCCCACCCCGGCGTAGGTGTATTGCGCCCCGGCGATGGGCGAAAAAACGAACCCGCCCGCACGCCAATCCCTGCCGAAATTCACCGCCGCGGTGAACAGCCCGCCGCCCGGTTCCGCCCGCGCGATGCGGTCGATCGTGCCGAAGTCGATGGACCGCCGCGCCCGGTAGCCGGTGTATCCGCCGCCCACGATGGCATCCGCAAAGTAATCCCCGTGCGAGAACGCGGCATACCCGCCGAACAAAACGCTGTTGCCGAGAATGGAACTGCCGCCGTCGAACTCCGCGTCATTGTATTGGTAGCCCGCATAGAGCCCCGTGGAAAAATTCCCGCCCCAGTTGTGGTCGGCCCCGGCGAGGAACCCGCCGGCATTGTTGCGCGAATCGGGAATGTCCGGGCTGCCGGTGGTGTTGGAAAAAATCCCCGAGCCAAGGACCCAGGCGCTCCAATTTTCCATCCCCCCGTCCGCCGCCAAACCGAAATCCCCGACGGGCGTTCCGTCGATGTCGTTGCGGATCGGTTGAACACGCATGCCGATCGCTTCAAAACCCCCGGCACCCAAGCGCAGCGAGCCGAAGCGCTGGCTGAGCAATTGCGCCTGCACGAAGGCTTGCTCGAAAGCAAAGCCCGCGAGGTTTTCATAAATACCGGGCATGGTTTGCTCGAATGCCGCCGGATATTCCGCCGCTGTGAGCGCATCCAATTCCATGCTCACCGCCATCCGGTCCCCACCCGTCGCGGAGATGAACGAATCCAAAGCCTGCGCTGCGGCAAACTGGTTCGCCGTCACAGCCGCCTGCGTGTAGCTCGCCGGCGCGACCAGCAGCGTGCCGGTGCTGCCATTTTCCATGAACCTTCCGCGAAACCCCGCCGGCATGTTGATCGTGTCGAACGCGCCGGTGATGCTCCCAGCATCGAGGAACGCGTATTGCTCGCCGAACGCGAGTTGGTTTCCACCGAGCGGAACGATGTTCAAGGTTCCCGCAATCGACGCCTGACCCGAAACGACGAGCCGGTCGAAACTCCCCGGACCGGCGATCTCGATATCGAGCGAGCTTGCGGATGATTGGGCGTAGTCGCCCGCGACCGTCATCGTTCCGATCGAGTTTCCAGGCGAGACCGTGCCGTTGTTGAACACATCCGCTTCGATCGGCCCCGTGCCGCCGAGCATGGCACCCGCGCCGACTGTCAAATTGCCCGCCGTGGTCCGCCCATTCAGCGAAAGAAGCCCCTGCTGGATTTCGATATCCCCGCCGAGCAGCAGGTCACCGCCCACAAGCAACGACCCGCCGCCGGTCTTCACGATCGAACCCGCCCCGGAGGAATCTCCCTCGAGGACGATGTTGCCCGTCGCGGCTTGGAAAGTCCGCACACCCGGAATGTCCAAAGCGAGCCGGATGGTTTGCGTGGCAGTCGAGTTGTTCGTGACATTCCCGCCCAGCCCGAGCGGCGTGGAGGAATCGAAACCCGCCGATCCTGAATTCGCTGCAAGGATATAGGCCCCCGCGCCGGTGGCGAAGGAAATGGCGCCGACGGACGAGACCGTGCCCGATGGAATATCATTGGTCGAGTTGCCGCCGGGACCGGTGAAAGTGATGTCGGCTCCATCGGTCAGCGGCGGAACAAACCCCGTGCTCCAATTGCCCGATCCCCCGCTCCACTCGGGGTCGCCGACAAAATAACCGAGTTTAAGGAAGCCGCCCGAATCCAACAGCGACCAGGTTCCGATGGGCGCCGCGCCTGTGAAGCCCGCCGTGTCCACCGCAAACGCACCGGCATCGAATCCCGCCGCCGTCCCCCAATCCACGATGTCCCACAAATACGACACCGCCGGATTCCAGCCTGTGGGATTCCCGATCACAAAAATGGTGAACTTGTCCGCAGGCGTCGCCGCAATCGTCGCATTCCCCGACCCCCCGCCGACCTGGATCAAATCCCAATCCGTCCCCGCGGTTCCCGAAACGGCAGCAATCTCCCAATTGTATCCACCCCCGGCCTCCAAAGTGAGGTCGCCCGTGTCGATCGCCCCGGGCGAGTCCCCCGGCGCAATCCTTCCGCCGCGGAGGATCGTCGTGTCGCCGACAGCCCCGCCGCCCGCCAATGTCCCGCCCGATGCCACAGTAACCGTGCTGTTGGAAATCGACCCTCCCACCGAAAGCGTCCCCGCATTGATCGTCGTCGCTCCGGAGAAACTGGAGTCGGCGTCCAGCGAAAGCGTGCCGGTCCCGTTTTTCGTAAGGATTCCCGAACCGCCCAAGCTTCCCGAATAAAGACTGTCGGTCGTGCGATCGAAAACCAGCTGCCCGTTGTTTATGAGGTCGGTGTCCAAAGCCCCCGTGGCCCCGCCGCGCCCGATTTGCAGGGTTCCCCCGGATTCCAGCGCAATCGAACCGCCATCACCGCGCGAGAGTGTCCCGCCAACTTCCACCACGCCGTTGCCCGAAATCGAAAGCCCCCCCGAGCCCGCATCGCCTACCATGAGCATTCCGGCGTTGATCCACCGCCCGCCGACCACGGTGGCATTTCCGGACGAACCAAATTCCGAACCGAGCACCGCCTGTGCGGTTGTCAGATTCCCGCCCGACATCGACAACAAGCCGGTCCCGTTGTTGCCGACATAAAGCGTGAAGAAATTCACCGCGACATCTCCACCAGACAAATCGAACGATCCCGCACCAAGGTTTCCCAAGAAAAAATTCCCGTTCGTGGTCCAGGCGCCACCCGTCATGTTGGCCGTTCCCGTTGAACCGGCTTCGTTGCCGAGTGTTGCCCAATTGTTTTCAACGCTTCCGCCAGCAATCCGCAGCAGGCCCGCCTCGCCAGGCAAATCGCCCACCGTGAAATCCGACTCCGAATGCGACACCACGCCGCTCGCGCCAACCACCAATTCCCCGCCTCGCACCACCGTCCCACCGGCATACGAATTCACCGCATTCAGCGTGAGTGTTCCATTGCCCGCCTTTTCCAAACCTCCGTCGCCCGAGACCGCGCCATCGATGTCCAAATCAAACCCGTTCGTGTCGATGGTTCCGGTCTCGTTGAAAACATATTCGCGCGTGCTGCCGGTCATGTTGCCTGCCAACTGCAGCACCGCGCCCGCGCCATTGAAGGTCACGGCGGACGAGTCTGCGCCGAGTGTTTGCGTCCTGTCGCCGGCACCCGCTTGGAGCGTCCCGGCGCTGATAAATGTTCCGCCGGTGTAGGTGTTGTTGCCTTCGAGCAGCAGCGTCCCGCTGCCTTCCATCGTCAAATTCCCGCTCCCGGAAATCTGCCCTGTGGCGCGCGTCCCGCCGCTCCCGCCCACCGTGAGGGCGAACCCGCCATTGTCGATTCCCCCCGTTGCCAACAGGACGCCCGAGGAATTGTTCGTCCAGGTCTGCCCCGCCGCGAGCGTGAGGTCGGTAGAGATCGTGGTGTTGGCACTCGCTGCGTTTTTCAAAATCCCCCCGCTGCCGAGCGTGAGGTCGGTTCCCGAAATTTCAAACTCCGGCACGGCCGTGGAGCCATCGCCGATTTCGATGCCATTGACCTGCCGCGTTCCGGCATCGGGCTGGAACGCTGGCAGCGCAGAAAAAACAAAACCCGCCTGGTCGGTGGTGGTGTCGTTCGCAGGAGCCGTGCCGCCGGCCCAATTCGCGCCGTTCGTCCACGCGGCCGATGTGTCGCCGTCCCAAAGGATGAGGCTGGCGGGGGCTTGTTGGGAGATTGCGGCCGCCAGAAATCCGGCGGCGAGGAAAATGCGGGTCGGTGTTTTCATGGCGGGCGTGTTAGCCGTCCGCCACCCGGACCCGCCATGGGGTGAAACCCTGCCGCGCCCTACGGAAGCTCGCGCCGCGCGAACCGTGCCACCACTTCGGGATACAAGGCGTGCTCCGCCTCCTGGATGCGCGCGTGGAGAGTTTCGGCGGTGTCGCCGGGGAGGATTTGGATTTCGGTTTGGGCGATGGGCTCGCCGGTGTCCATGCCGCCATCGACGAAATGCACCGTGCAACCCGTCTTCGCTGCGCCGGCCGCCAGCGCCTGCTTCCAAGCCTCGAGCCCCGGGAACGCCGGCAGCAGCGAGGGGTGGATATTGATAATCCTCCGCGGGAACGCCTCGAGCATCGGACGCTTCAGCATCCGCATCCACCCGGCCAGCACGACCAACTCCGCCCCGCGAGCGAGCAACCGCTCCGCCAACCGGGCCTCGATCTCCTCGGAAAGCCGCGTGCGGAATTTCGGTTCCTCGACGAATTCCGTCTCGATCCCCAAATCGTCCGCAAGCCTCAACAGCCCTGAGTCCGCATTGTCAGAAACCGCCAGCACCGGCTGCGCGCGCAACACCCCCGTCCGTATAGCATCGAGGATGGCGCGGAAGTTGGAACCCTTGCCGGAGCCGAGCACGGCGATTTTCAAGCGAGGCATCGGCGAACCATGCCGCAAGCGCCCGCCAACGGAAAGGACGCACTTGGGAATTGTGCCCCGG
>JBMOIA010000104.1:0-5218 GCA_049317565.1 Terrimicrobiaceae bacterium
AGCGCAGCCGAAAGGACTCGAACCTTTAACCTTCTGATCCGTAGTCAGATGCTCTATCCAATTGAGCTACGGCTGCCTGAGTAGAAGGTGGATGAAACACCACGAAGTCATTAGAGTCAATCGGAACTTTCCAGAGGCTGCGGACGTTGACGCATCTGCGCGCGGGCGGTAGTTTTCGCCCCTTCGGCAATGACAATCCTCGACCGCTATGTGCTGCGGAAGTTTTCCGTTCCATTCCTCTACTGCTTCCTCTGCTTCATCGGGGTTTGGTTTGTCTTCGATCTGTCCGAACACCTGCCTGATTTCGTGAAGGGCCGCGCCACACCGGCGCAACTTCTGGAATACTACGGGTCGCAGCTTCCCGAGATTGTCGTGATTGCGATCCCGCTGGCCACGCTTCTTTCCCTGCTTTACTCGCTCGCGGCGATGTCGCGGTCGAACGAGATCATTTCGATGCTCGGCGCGGGTCGCAGCGTTCTGCGCATCATCGCCCCGCTGCTGGGGGCGGGGGTTTTTCTCAGCGGCGTGATGGCGTTTTTCAACTACGAAGCGGCGCCTCGCGCCTCGGGGGTGAAAAAGGAATTTGTTTCCGCGATCAGCAGTGGCCAGAAGCAGCAGAAAATGCTCACCACCCATCTCTTCAGGAACCGCGAGGATTTGCGGACATGGTATGCGGGCCGTATGCCCGCGGGCGGCGGCAACGGCCCTCTCGAGGATGTGCAAATCATCCAGCAGAACGCCGCGGGGGACATCACCGAACAATGGCACGCGCAGCGCGCGGAATTCGATCCCTACCAGTCCCGCTGGGTTTTACGGAACGCCCGGCATGCCGCGAGTGGCGGGGAAAACGGGGTGGCTACCGTGGAACTCCACGATTCGATGGTGCTGGATGGCTGGTCCGAAACGCCATGGCGCGTGGCGAGCTCCAGGCTGAAGCCGGATTTCCTGTCCGTGCCCGAGCTCAAGGACTACCTGAATTTCAACTCCGATTTTCCGGAGAAGCGGCTCGCGCCCTACCGCACCCATCTCCAATACCGCTGGGCGGTGCCCACGGTGTGTTTCTTCGTCGTCTTCGTGGCGGCGCCCTGCGGGATTGTTTACTCGCGCCGCGGCGTGCTGGGTGGCGTGGCGTTGGCGATCGCGCTGTTTTTCCTTTTGGTCTTTTGCAGCCACCTGTTCATCGCATTCGGGAACGCCGGGCGGATCTCGCCATTCACCGCGGCGTGGGGACCGATCATCGTCTTTTTTGTTGCGGGGCTTTATCTGCTTTGGCTGAGGTCCACAAATCGCGACCTCCCGAAAATCCGCCTCCCGGGACTCACATGATGCAAGCCGACTGGGAAATCAAATCGCGGTCCCACCAGTGCAGCCGCACCGGCAGGGAATTCACCGAAGGGGAGTTTTTTTACACGATGCTCGTGCATGAGGGCGAAGGCTTCCGCCGCGAGGATCTGTGCGAGGAGGCCTGGCGGGAACGGAACGACAACATCCAGCCGTTCTCGTTCTGGCGCTCGAAATACGAGCCGCCCGCCCCGCCGCCACCGGAGCCTCTCCCCCGCGACAGCGCGGAAGGATTGCTCCGCCATCTCATCGGATCGAACGACCCGGCGCACCGCAACGCCTGCTACATCCTCGCGCTCATGCTGGAGAGGAAGCGCCTGTTGCGGCCGGTCGAGAGTTCGGATGATTCCGTCCTGGTTTACGAACACCTGGCCTCCGGCGAGACGCTCGTGATCCCGAACCCCCGCCTGACATTTGCCCAGATCCCCGAGGTGCAGCGTGAAGTTTCCGCGTTGCTCGCCCCGGGCGCCTGACTCATGGAGCCTCCTGCGGGAACCGCACGCCCGCTGTTGTTCCTCGCGCCCATGGCGGGCGTGACGAACACTGTCTTCCGCCGCCTCTGCAAACAGCTTGGAGCCGACATCCTCACCACGGAGTTCGTTTCCGCCGAGGGCATCCTCCACCGCAATGAACGAACGCGGCGCTATCTCGAGTTCCATCCGGAGGAACGGCCGATCGGGGTGCAATTGTTCGGCGCCGAGCCGACGCGGCTTGCGGAGGCGGTCAAAGCGGTGCGCGAGTGGGTTAATCCGGATTTCATCGACCTCAATTTCGGCTGCCCGGTCAACAAGGTGGTGGCAAAAAACGGTGGCTCGGCGCTGTTGAGGGATTGCCCGCTCCTGCGCAGCGTGGCGTGTGAAGTCGTTCGGGCGGCGGGCGAACTTCCCGTGACTGCGAAAATCCGCATCGGCTGGGACTCGCGCTCGGTCAACGCGATGGAAACAGCGCGCATTCTCGAAGGCGAGGGGATCTCCCGCATCGCGGTCCATGGCCGGACGAAGGAACAGGGTTACACCGGTGAGGCGGATTGGAATGTCATCGCGGAGGTCGTGCGCGCCGTGCGAATTCCGGTGGTCGGCAATGGCGATATCGTTTCGGCGCCAAACGCCCTCGCCCGCATTCGGGAATCGGGCGTTGCGGGGCTGATGGTCGGACGGCGCGCCATGGCCCATCCATGGATTTTCCGCGAAATCCGCGCCGCACTCGACGGGTCCGCCGCTCCGGAGGATGTGGGCACAGCGGCGAAGTGGGATTTCATCGTCGAGCATGTCCGCCGCGAAATCGAATGGTGGGACGGCAAGGAGGAATTGGCCGTGAAATCGATGCGCTCGCGCCTCATGGCCTACACGCGCGGAATGCCCGGCGGGGCGAGGCTGCGCGAAAAAATGCAACACATCGTGTCACTCGCCGAACTTGAGGTCGTTGCGGACAGTTGCAGACGCGGCGGCGCTGCTGTCTGAACCCGGGGAAAAGCTTTGCCGTTCCCGCAAGAGCGCGGCTAGGATTCGCGAAATGGCGCAGCGCAGCGGCTTCAAAATCGGGGACCTGCACGTGGGCGGCGGGGATCTTTTGTTCATCCTCGGCCCCTGCGTGATCGAATCACCCGCTTTCACTCGCCGCATGGCAAAAAAAATCAAAGCCGTGTGCGACGGCGAGGGGGTGGGGTTTGTTTTCAAGGCGTCCTACGACAAGGCGAACCGCACCTCTCTCGGTTCCTACCGGGGAATCTCGGCACGCGATGGTTGTGCGCTCCTCGCGGAAATCGGAGCGGCGATCAGGTCGCCGGTGACGACCGATATCCATTCGCCCGAGGAGGCGGCGCTCGCAGCCGGCTTCATTGATATCCTGCAAATCCCGGCGTTCCTTTGTCGCCAAACCGACTTGATCATCGCGGCAGGCCAAACCGGCCGCGTCGTCAATGTGAAGAAGGGACAATTTCTCGCGCCTTGGGACATGCGGAATGTTGCGGCAAAACTCAAATCCGCGGGCTGCACGAAGTTCCTATTTACCGAGCGCGGCACCACATTCGGCTACAACAACCTTGTCGCGGACATGCGGGCGATTCCGTGGATGAAAGAAATCGGTTGCCCGGTGGTTTTCGATGCCACGCATTCGGTCCAGCGCCCCGGCGGGGAGGGCGCGTCCACCGGCGGCGATGGAAAACTTGCTCCCGTCTTGGCGCGCGCGGCGGTGGCCGCGGGTTGTGATGCGGTTTTCATCGAAACTCACGAGAACCCCGCGAGGGCGCTCTCAGACGGACCCAATCAAGTCGCACTGCGCGACCTGCCATCACTCATCCGGCAACTGAAATCCATCAGGAATGCCATTTCTTAAATCCATCTTGGTCCTCTTGCTCCTGTCGTCGCCCTGCCTGGCAGGCGAGGCAGCGCCTGCAGCCACGCCCGCCCCTCCGGCATCGCCGACCCCGCCCCCGATCCGACCTGCCGGGGAATTCCAGCTTCCTGTTCCGGAGGGCATGCCGGTCACAGGCATCAAGGTGCCCCATTACGATGCCGAAGGGAATTTGCTGATGGTCTTCGAGGCGGCCTCGGCCCAGAGAACGGCCGACGACATGATTGAAATTGAGGACTTGAACCTTGAGGCCATGGACGAGGAGGGACGGAAGGTCGTCGTCCAAATGCCGCGCTCGACATTCAACCTCGACTCGAAAGTCGTCACAGGAGACAAAACCGCTTCCATCAGTCGCGAAGACTTGCGCGTCACCGCCGACGAACTCGACTTCGACACGAACACCCGCTTCGTCAAAATGCGGGGCAACATCACGATGGTCATTTCCACGGAACAAACTTTCGAATGACAAAGACAATCTTCGCCCTCCTTGCCGCGATACTCCTCGTTGCGCTCTCTGTCAGCGCGGCGGACCGCGACGAGGGGACACTCGCACCGGCCACCGGCAAGGCGGGCGCGCTCGGTATGTTTTCGCCGATTGCCTCCGAGCGTCCGGCGGGCGCCCTCACTGAAATCAGCGCCAAAAAGGAGGCCTCGTTCGACGCCGAAAAAAACATCGCCGAATTCTCCGGTTCGGTCGTTGTGCGCGACCCGCAGTTCACGCTCCGGTGCGAAACCCTCACCGTTCGGCTTCGCGAGGATCGCAAAGGCATCGACACCGCCGAGGCGAAGGGGAATGTCGTCATCGTTCAGGAAAAATCCGACCCCGAGAGCAAGGAGGAGCGCGCCGTCGGCCGGGCAGGTCATGTCGTTTACAATCCAAGCACCGGCGAGGTCGTCCTCCGCGACTGGCCCTCCATCCGGCAGGGTATCAACAACCAGGTGGCCACCGAGGCATCCACGGTGATGACGCTGCGCGCCGACGGGCAGTCCCGCACCACCGGCGGCAGCAAAACCGTGATCTCCGATTCCGCGACGAGGCAGCAATGAGCGCGACCAATCCCGGCGGCGATTCCCCGATCCTTCGCACCGAGGGGCTCGTCAAAACCTACAATCGCCGCACCGTCGTCAACGGCGTGGACATTCATGTGAAAAGCGGCGAAATCGTTGGCCTTCTCGGTCCCAACGGGGCGGGGAAGACGACCACTTTTTACATGATCGTCGGGCTCGTCAGGC
Organism: Terrimicrobiaceae bacterium; assembly: GCA_049317565.1. Classification (GTDB taxonomy): domain Bacteria; phylum Verrucomicrobiota; class Verrucomicrobiia; order Chthoniobacterales; family Terrimicrobiaceae; genus UBA967. Next base: position 4,927 of record JBMOIA010000104.1, read on the forward strand.
CGAATGCGGGGAAGGTGTTTTTCCGCGGCGAAGATGTCACAGGCATGCCAATGTATCGCCGCGCGCGGCACGGGATGGGCTACCTCCCGCAGGAGGAATCGGTCTTTCGCAAGCTGACCGTTGAGGAGAACATTCTCGCCATCCTGGAAACAACGGGCACCCCGAAGGCCGAGCGCCGCCAGCGCTGCGAGGAATTGCTCACCCGCTTCGGCATCGACCACATCGCAAAAAACGAGGCGCTCACCCTTTCCGGCGGCGAGAAGCGCCGCCTCACCATCGCCCGTTCGCTGGT
>JBMOIA010000105.1:0-5133 GCA_049317565.1 Terrimicrobiaceae bacterium
TGGCCAGGAAGAGGGAGGCGAGGAGGATTTTTTTCATGTGGCGCCTGGGCCGGATTTTTCGGTTGTCAGTAGCGCGCTGAAATCGCGCGGGGGGGAATCGGTGGCGTCGAGCGGGCAGAGGTAGTCGATTTTTCCAGGGGTGACGCCGAGGAGGATGCGGGTTTCCTCGTAAGCGACGACGAGAAGGAACTGGCGGTTGCCGAGCGGGCGCATTTCGAGGATCTGGAGTTTGCGATCCTCGCGGGTGGATTTTTTTGAGAAGGGAAAGCCGTATTTGGCGAAGTAAACGGCCACGGCGGCGATGGCGGCGAAGAGGGTGAGGTAGCCGATGATGCGACCGAATTCGTCAACCCCGACGGGTGCCGGGGCATTGGCAAGTTTGGCGGGCGTGGCTGCGGTTTCCGAGGCCGGCGGAGACTGGGATGCCGGCTGGGCGGAGGCTTCGGGAGACGGGACGGGAGTCGGAGTGGCCCAAGCCGGAAGCGGGATGGTGAGCAGGCACGCGAGGACCAGCGCGGTCCCCGATGCGCGGAGGGTCATGCCGGTTCTCCGACGATCTGGGTGATTTTGATGCCGAAGTTCTCGTCCACGACGACCACCTCGCCGCGGGCGATGAGCTTGTCGTTGACATAGAGGCCGACCGGTTCGCTGGCGAGTTGGTCGAGTTGCAGGACGGTGCCTTCACTCAGTTCGACCACATCCCGCATGGGGAGCATGCAGGAGCCGATGCGGACGGTGAGGTCCACTTTGACATCAAGGATGACGGAGAGGTTTTTCGATTCGCTGAGTGTGGTGGTCATGGTTTTTGGGCGGGTTGGATTTCCGATGTGATCTGGACGGCGACATGGCCGTTTTCGGTGCCGGCCTGTGCGGTGAAGCGCGGGGCGTTGGCGATGCGGATGCGGGTGCTGGTGAGCGTGGATTTCGGCATTTCCACGAGGTCGCCTGCGCGGAGCTGGAGGATGTCGCTGACATTGACGCCCGGGACGATCCAATCGGCGATGAGCGGAACGGAAATTTGGTTGTAGGAGGTCCGCCACTGCTGCGGCTTGGCGTCGGCGGTGTTCGTCATCTCGCGCGAGCGCTGGGCGTGGAGTTTTTTGACGATCGGCTCGAGCATGTTGTAGGGCACGCCGATCTGGATTTGTTCCACGCTGTCACCGGCGAGGGCCTCGATGGTGAGGGCGAGGATGACGGTGTCCTGCGAACAGGCTTGGAGGAATCGGGGGTTATTCTCGTGGCCGACCTGGCGGCCGGTGAGTTGGCGGTCGTCCTTCCAAAGGCGGCACCATTCCTGGACGATGATGTCCACGATTTCCTCGAGGAGGGCGATTTCGATTTCGGTAAGGTAGCGTTCCTCCTCGGCGGTGACGCCGCGGCCGCCGAGCATGCGGTTGGTCATGCTGATGGCGAGGCGGGGGTTGATTTCCAGAATGCCGATGCCGGGGAGTTGGTCGATTTTGAAAAGCGAGATGTGGGTCGGGCTTTTCATGCTCTCGGCGAATTTGCCGTAGGGCATGGTGAGGAGGCGGACGAGCTTGAGGCTCATGTCCGCGCGCAGCAGGGAAGAGAACCGGGCGGAGATGGTGGAAATGAAGCCTGCGTGGAGTGTGCGCAGGCGGCGGAGTTCGGCTTCGGCGAGGTGGATCGGGGTGCGGAAGTCGAATGGCTTCGCTTGGACGCCGGAGCCTTTTTGGTGGCGGGTGCCATCCGGGCGGTAAATTACGCTATCGCCGCCCGAGGCTTGGGCGACGAGGCGGTCGATATCGGATTGGTTCAGGGCTCCGGCCATTTGTCAGGAAGCGGTTTTGGATTTATTGGACGACGAATTCGGTGAAATAGACCTGCTCGACGAGCGCGCCATCGAGTTGGTCATTGAATGCGGAGAGGAGGGCGTTGCGGGCTGTTTCCCGGCCACCGGGGCTATCGAGCGCGGTGAGGGGCTGCGACGAGAGGATTTTGATGGCCGCGTCGCGGAGGGCGGGCATGTTTTGTTCGACGCGTTCCTTGTAGCCGCCGTCCACGAGTTCCAGCGACATGCGGGCACGGAGATAGCGGGTGCTGTTTGTGCCCGAGATGTTGACAACGATGGCTTGGTCGGCACCGGTGCCAAAGGGGATGATTTTGTCCTTGGAGTCGCCAGTTTTCTTGGGGGCGCTGGAGTGATCCGCGCTGGCGGCGCCGCCGAGTTTGGGCAGGACGGCATATTCCATGACCGCCCAGACGAGGGCGGGCACGAGAACGACGACCAAGATGACCGGGAGCATGGGGTTGCCGGATTTTTTCGGCACGAGGACATTCGGGCTGGCTGTGGAGGTTTCGTCTTTGGCGGGCATTTTTCGGGTGGGTTGGGCTTTGGCTGTTGTGTTGTCGGATTAGCGTTTGAGATTGACGATTTCGTCCATGACCGAATCCGAAACGGTGATGACGCGGGAGTTCGCCTGAAAGGCGCGTTGGGCGACGATCAGGTCGGAGAATTGCTGGGTCAAGTCGACGTTGGAGAGTTCGAGGGTGCCTTGGATGATATTGCCGTAGAGGCTATTTGTGTCAGCAGTTCCATCAGTAGCGCCCGCGGGTCCATCAGCAGCGCCATCAGTTTGAGTTCCATTTGAGAGAAGGTTGTCGCCGACGCGCATGAGAGCATTTGGATTTGCAAAACCGGTAAGCAAGACTTGGCCTTTATTAATCGGAGCGGTTCCGTTCGCATAGTAAGCCAAGACGGTTCCGTCTTTTTCAATTTTAAAGGATTGCAGAGGATTAGTTCCAGTCAGCGGATCGATTTTTATGGGGGTGTTGCCGATTCCCATGACGCTGAGTCCCTGGTTGGTCAGAAGATTTCCTGTGTCGTCCAAGCGGAAGTCGCCGGCACGGGTGTAAAAGAATTCCTCTGTGGAAGTGTTTTGGACTTTGAAGAAGCCCTTGCCGGTGATTCCAAGATCCGTAGGACCGCCGGTGGTGCTCAGGGCGCCCTGCGTGAATCGCTGGGAGATCGAGGCCACGCTGGAGCCCGTGCCGACCTGCATGGCATTGGTGCCGGCGACGGGATCGGCCGCCGCGGAAGAATATTTGAGTGTCTCGCTAAAGTTGTCCTGGTTCGTGACACGGGAGCCTTTGAAGCCGGTGGAGTTCACATTGGCGATGTTATCGCCGATGACTTCCAGGCTTTTGCTGAAGGTTTTGATGCCGGCGACGCCGCTGTTGAAGGAGTTGAGGAGTGCCATAGGTTTGGTTGGTTTGGTTGGCTTGTTTTAGGACTGCGTGGTGCTGGCGGTTGAGACAGGGGTTGCTGCGGCGGCATCGGTTGCGACGGGGATCGTCGGTGCCGGCGGGGGCGGTGCGGCGATGCCGGTGATGAGCTTGGCTTCGTAGGTTTTGCCGTTGACGACGACTGCGGGTTTGCCGTTCAGAAGTTTAATGGCTTCCACGATGCCGGTGATTTCTCCGGAGGGATCGGTGAGGGTGACTTGGCGACCGAGGTAGGCGGGGGCGGCGGCCATCCGCTGGTCGGAGGTGAAGGTGTCGAAAGACTTCGAGAGCGAGCGCATTTGCTCGAGCGAGGTGAAGTTCGCCATTTGGGAAATGAACTCGGTGTCCTTCATTGGATTCATCGGGTCCTGCGAGGTGAGCTGCGTGGTGAGCAGCTTCATGAAGTCGTCGGCGCCGAGCATTTGTTTTCCGGCGTTGCGGTTCATGGCGAGGCCGGTGATCGGGTCTTTTGCCGGTGCGAGGCGTGAACCTGCGAGGCCTGATGTGGAGCCGGTGGCGGCAGCGGCAGTGGCTGTAGGAGTGGTCATGGTGTTTGGCGGGTTCATGCCCAGAGGGCGGGACGGGCTGCGGCCGGAGTGACTGCGCGGCGCGGTGAGGTAGTTGATTTGGCCGGGATGGCGAATTCGGAATTGGCTTCGCGGTCCCGGGCGCCTTGGCGGCCTTGGGAGGAGGACTCGTTTTGGGAATAGGCGTTTTGGAAAGAGGGGTCGCCGAAGCGGAAACCGCGATCGCGGCTGGATTGGGCAAATTCCGGCCAGGCTTTTTGCAGGGCGTCGCGGAGTTCGGGGGAGTCTGTGATAAATGTGCTGCGAAGCTCGTCGCCGCGCATTTGGAGGCGGACTTTCACGGTGTCGTTTTCGCTGACATTGAGTTCGAGTTGAACTTGGGACTGTCCGGACTGGCGGAATTTTTCGAGTTCGGCCGCGAAGTTTTTCAGGACGGTGGCTGTTGCTTCGGATTTTGAGGCGGCGTTGTGCTGCGGGCTGGCGAGGTTGGGATTGCCTTGGAGGGAGGCCGAGTTGCCGCCTTCGCCGGAAGATGCGGAGATGGCAGCGATCGCGGAGCGCTCCGAGAGGGCCGCCGATACCGAGAAACGGTTGGAACTGGTCACCAACGGGTCCCTGGCGGGAGCGAGAGGTGAGAGAACCGAATCTTCAATAGATGCCAATGAGACCATGTCAGTCTCGTTCGGAGCAACTTCCATGCCATCGGCAACAGGGTTTTCGTCTGAAACTTTGCGTTTCGATTCCTCTGCAACAACTTCATCTTCAATTTTCTGAGGCACCTCATCTGTCCGGTCGGTCGTGTTTTCGGTGTCAGATTCTGCTGCGTGGGATTCGGGATCCGGTTCCGCTGAGTGGGATTCAGTGTGAGGAGATTCCTGTTTGGCGGCAGGGGTTTGGAGTTCTGGGGTGTTTTCGATGGGTTGCTGCGTGTTTGCGGGCGTTCCTTCGAGTGTTGGTTTGGAATCCAACTGCGGGTTGGCGGTCTGGGGAACTTGGACTTCCGCGCAAATCACATCGGGTTCGGTCTTTTTATTTTTTTGCGGCTTTTCTTTGGCTTCCGTTTTTTCAGTCCGGTCCTTGAAATCCTCCTTGGGCAGAAAAGAATCGAAGCCTGCAGAATTTTGGCGCGGGCCGGCGGGTTGGAAAAAATTGCCGAGTTCCAAACGCGAGGCGGCGTCCGCGGGGGCGGATTTGGCGGTCGGGTTTGGAAGGGGCTGGGTCATTGCGCGGTTTGCTGTTGTTGCTGGAGGAGGCGGAGTTGGTTGCTGAGTTCTGCGGCCTTGGCTGCAAGGGTAGCAGTTTTCGCGCCATCGGCGGCGTTGGGGTCCGGGGTGCGGGACATTTCGCCGAGGATTTTGGC
>JBMOIA010000106.1:0-5049 GCA_049317565.1 Terrimicrobiaceae bacterium
CCGCCCGCCGCCAGACCGAACTGGAAGCGCCGCGCGGAACCCATCCACTCCAACATGAGCAACCAAAACACACAAAGTCTCGGCCCCATAGCGGCCCGCAACCTCGCCACAGCCACCGTCACCATTCCCCAGTGGGAATTCATCACGCCCCGCTGGCTTCTCCATTTCCTCCCCTTTGTGAATGTGGATGGCGGTGCCTACCGCGTGAATCAAGTCAAATCGGCGAAAGGCAAGCACGGCGGGCTTCTGCCGGAACTCGCCACCGTCGGCGGAGGTGAAAACCAGCTACCGACGACCTTCGTCGATTACGAGGAAAATCCTCGGGAATACGAATTGAGCGCGATCACAACGGTTCTGCACACGCACGCCCGCATCACGGACCTCTACAACAATAAAATCGATCAACTGCGCGAACAAATCCGCCTCACGGTCGAGGCGGTCAAGGAACGCGAGGAGCATGAAATCCTCAATCATCCGGACTTCGGTCTTCTGAAAGAAGTCGCGCCGCAGCAGCGCATCAAGACCCGCAAGGGACCGCCCACACCGGATGATCTGGATGAATTGCTGACCCTCGTTTGGAAAAAACCGGCCTTCTTCCTGGCGCACCCGAAAGCCATTGCCGCCTTCGGTCGCGAGGCCACCCGCCGCGGAGTCCCGCCGGCGGTGGTGCATCTCTTCGGCTCGCCATTTATCACCTGGCGTGGAGTGCCTCTCATTCCGTCGTCAAAAATTCCCGTCTCCAAGGAAAACACCACACAAGTCCTGCTTCTCCGCGTCGGCGAGAATATGCGCGGCGTCGTGGGTCTGCAAAAAGTGGGCGTGAGCGGCGAGATCGAGCCCGGGCTTTCGGTGCGCTACAGCGGCACGAATGACAACGCCATCGCCTCGCATCTTGTGACTCGTTACTTCTCCGCAGCGGTGCTCGCAGACGACGCCATCGCGAGCTTGGACGATGTGGTTCTCGACCATTTCCATGACTACATTTGACACCCACGACGAGGTCGTGACCGGGCTCTTCCGGGATATTCTGTCGGCTTCAAAACCTCAGGCCCCCGCCGTGCCGGGGGATTCGGATCTGGTATCGCAGGGCGATTACTATTTCCTGCAGGGCGCGAATCACTCCCCGCGCTTGCAGGAACCGGCGGCACCTGCCTCCACGAATCCGATTCCGGCATTCGATATCGACAGCGTGCGATCCGACTTCCCCGCATTGCATCAGGAAATGAACGGCCATCCGCTCGTTTATCTGGACAATGCCGCCACCACGCAAAAGCCCCGCGCCGTCATCGATGCCACATCGCACTTCTACTCCCGCGACAACGCAAACATCCACCGGGCAGGTTACGAACTCGCCGAGCGGGCCACCGCCGCTTTCGAAGGAGCGAGGGAAAAAGTGCGGCGCTTCCTGGGAGCGAAGGACAAATCCGAAATCATCTTCACCCGGGGCACCACCGAATCAATAAACCTGGTGGCTCAAACATTCGGCAGGAAGTTCATCGGTGAGGGGGATGAAATCCTGCTCACCGAGTTCGAGCACCATGCCAATATCGTGCCCTGGCAGCTCCTGCGCGAACAAACCGGGGCGGTCATCAAAGTCGCCCCCATTAATGATCGGGGCGAGTTGATCCTCGAGGAATTCGCCAAGCTCCTCGGCCCGCGCACTAAACTCGTGTCGGTCGCGCATGTGTCCAACGCATTGGGAACGATCAATCCCGTCGAACAGATCATTCCGCTCGCCCACGCCGTCGGTGCCCGCGTTTTGATCGACGGCGCCCAGTCCACTCCGCATCTCCCGGTGAACGCCACTGCGCTGGATGCCGATTTTTTCGTGTTCTCGGGACACAAGGTTTTCGGACCCACTGGAATTGGCGCGCTCTACGCCAAGGCTGAAATTCTCGAGACGCTCCCGCCATGGCAAGGCGGCGGCCACATGATCGAGGATGTGCGTTTTGAAAAAACCATCTTTCGGCACGCACCCGAGAAATTCGAGGCCGGCACACCCGATATAGCCGGGGCGGTCGGTCTGGGAGCCGCGATTGATTATCTTTTCGAGATCGGCATTCCATCCATCGCAGCCTACGAACACGCACTCCTCGAATACGCCATTCCACGGCTCTCAGCCGTTCCAGGAATCAGGCTCATCGGCACGGCCGCCCACAAGGCGAGCGTGATGTCGTTTGTGATCGACGGCATTTCGAATGATACCGTGGCTTCGCATCTCGACAAGAGAGGCATCGCCGTGCGGTCAGGCCACCACTGCGCCATGCCCGCCCAGCGTCGTTTCGGGCTCGAAAGCACGGTGCGGCCCTCGCTCGCGTTTTACAACACGCGCGGCGATGTCGATGCCCTGGTCAACGCACTCCACGCCCTCGTTCCAAGAAAACCATGAGCAACCCGAGCAAAATCCAACCCTCGGATTTCCACCAGATTCTTTCTGGCAACCCAAACACGCAGTTCATCGATGTCCGCACGCCCGCTGAATTCCGAGAGGTTCATGTCCCGGAGGCGGTGCTGCATCCCTTGGGTTCCTTGAATCCGGCCTCGTTCGAGAAAGAGACCCGCTTCGACCGCGACAAGCCGCTCTACATTCTCTGCCGTTCCGGTGCTCGCGCCACAACGGCATCGGTGGACCTCGCCGCCGCAGGCTTCAAGAATGTGCAGGTGGTCAAAGGCGGCATCGAGGAATGGGCCAAAAAAGGACTGCCGGTCGTTCGCGGAGCGAAGCAGGCCATCAGTATCGAACGCCAAGTCCGCATCGGGGCAGGCGCCTTGGTTTTCACCTTCACGATCCTCGGCATTCTCATCAGCCCGTTTTTCCTGGCGGTTCCAGCCTTCATCGGAGCGGGACTCGTTTTTGCCGGGGTCACCGATTGGTGCGGCATGGGCCTGCTCCTCGCGAAAGCCCCGTGGAACAAATAAAACAAAATCCGGCATCCTGACGGATTCAAGACACACCACCTCCAATCGACGAGTCGCCCGCTGCGATTCAACAGTCCTTTGGAAATATGCCAGGACGATTTCAAAATGAGCCCGACTATACCTTCAGCACAACAACTAGTTACGGAACTTGAGTTTTCAATATCCAACGGGCGCTGCGCCTTTCTAGCCGGGGAAAAAATCTCTTTTCGCATCGCGGCTACGAGAGCGTCGCATATTGCGATTCTCAGCCACCAGAGTGACGGACGCCGACTCGTTCTTTTTCCAAACATCTGGGAGCACGATTGCTTCATACCAGCCGGAACCCCGGTGGAAATCCCTTGGCAGGGTAGCGGGTTCGAACTCGAGTCCGGCCCTCCCTTTGGCACAGACCTTGTGGAAGCGGTTGCATTCGATTCCAAGGAAAGCCTCGCCAGCCTGCTGTTGGATTTGGGCACGCCTCCGCCCGTTGCCGCCGGACCCCGACCGGACCCTGTTACGGCCCGCGCCCCCGCTGCCCGCGCCAGCCTGCTCGTTGGTTCCTTCCCATCCTCGGGACCGGGCCCCGCCCTGAAACGCCCCGCCTGCATAGATTCCGCTCCAGGCGCGGGTTCCCGCACCCATGCCCACAGCCACGCCATCGACATCTGAGGCGACACCGCCAAAGAAGCCAGTCCACTTGGCCTTCGATGGGCACGATTTCGGCTGGATCATCATGAGCATCGGGATGGCCATTGGCGCCGGCATCGTGTTCCTGCCCGTTCAGGTCGGACTCGTCGGCCTGTGGGCATTCCTCACATCGGCAATGGTGGGCTATCCCGCAATGTTCCTTTTCCAGCGGCTCTTCGTGAATTCCCTCTCCGCCAGCGAGCCCTGCACCGACTACCCGGGCGTGATTTCAAACTACCTCGGCCGCAATGCCGGTGTCCTCCTTGGCCTGATCTACTTCCTCATGCTCGTCCTCTGGATTTGCGTCTACTCCACCGCCATCACCAACGACACGGCCTCCTACCTCCAAACCTTCGGCGTGACAAGAAATCGCCTTTCCGACCACCCCTGGTATCCGCTCGCCCTTATATCGTTTCTCGTCCTCGTCGCCTCGCGCGGCGAAAACACGCTCTTCCGCATCGCAACCTTCCTCGTCCTCAGCAAGCTCGCGATCGTGGCCTATCTCGGGTTCGCCATGGCCGGCCTGTGGAATGTCGAAAACATCGGCCCGGTTCCCGAACCGGGCACCTTGGCAGGCAGCGCCGTCGCCACCCTCCCGTTCACCCTCACCTCGATCCTTTTCCTTCAAACGCTCAGCCCGATGGTGTGCTCCTACCGGGCCCGCGAGGTATCGCCCGAAAATGCCCGCAGAAAGGCCCAGCGGTCGATGTCCATCGCCTTCGGCATCCTTTTCACAACGGTTTTTTTCTTTGCCGTTTCCTTCGCCCTCGCCCTCGGGCACTCCCAAGCCGAGGAGGCCTTCCACAACAATGTCTCCGCCCTCGCCATCGCCGCTCGGTTCCTGCCCCCGGGCACCGCCGTTTGGCTCGGCGTCGTTCTTAACATATTTGCGGTCGTCACCGCCTTTTTCGGTGCCTACCTCGGATTCCACGAGGCAGTCCGCGGCATCGCGCTCAACCTCCTGCGGCGCTTCCTGCCCGAAGACCGCATCCCTCATGCCTGGCTCGATCGCGGAATCCAGGCCTTCATCATCGTGCTCGCCTTCGCCATCGTGCGACTTGACATTCCCGTGCTGTATTTCACCTCGGTTTCTGGGCCGGCCTTCGCTGTCGTGGGGTGCTTCATCCCGGTGTGGCTGGTGCTCAAGGTCCCCGTCCTAGCCCCCTACAAAAACCCGTTCGTGCTCGGGTTCGTGGCCCTCACCGGCCTCCTCCTCACCATCTCCCCGCTTTTCGAGTTTTCCTGAAGTCCGACGCCGAATCCCACTCAATGGCACCCTTATCGATCGGTGACCAGCGCCCTTATCGTGATTTTCCGCGATAAATAAACAGACTTTCCCGGTCAATATTAAATTTTCTATGCTAAAAATGATTAGAAAGGTAATGAAATGGCAATGAAAGATTGCGGTCCTCGACCATTGCCCTCCTTTCGGGAAGCGCTGGCATTTTGGCTGAAGCTCGGGCT
>JBMOIA010000107.1:0-4898 GCA_049317565.1 Terrimicrobiaceae bacterium
GTGGCGTGGGTTTTGTTGCAAATGGAAAAAGTGCGTCGCTCGCGGATGGCGTGGCAGGCCTTTTGCCAGAGGGCGGATTTGCGGCATTCGCCGGGCAGTCGGTCGATGAACCGGCTCGCCTCGTCCCAACGCTGTTCGCCGCTCAGAATCATTGTGGCATTCATGACCGGCGCATCGTCGAGCGGCCATTTGCGCGCGCATTCCGACCAGTGCTCGATGGCGGCGGCTGTGTTGCCGAGTCGGTAGTGCATGCAGCCGAGCGCGAGGCTGGCGTAGCCGGATTCGCGATTCGCCTGCGGCATTTCGGGCAGGATGTCCCGGATGAATCCTTCGGGCTCGGATTTGCATTCCCACGAAATCAGATAGCGGAACGACTCGGGGCATTCTTCGATCTGGCTGCGGAATTCCTGAACAAGCGGGCGCAGGGCGGGAACATCGGGGATGTCGTCGATCGAGGCGCCTGGCGAGTGGAGCAAATGGCAAACGATGTGGTTGCGGGCGCAGCCGACCCGGCCGCGCTCGGCCTGGAACGCGGCGAAATCAAGTTGGCGGGCGACGACCATGCCGCGGATGCGATCGCGGAGTTGCTTGAAAATTTCCAGCCTCGGCGCCACGAGCGCCTGCTGCCATTCGACGAACTCCGCGTAGAGGGCGGGATTTTGAGACTCCGCCACGGCAGAGACCTCGAAGCAGGTCGAGTGCGCGCCATTGAGCAGGGCGCGGAATTTTTTCGGCATGGAAAAGAGGTCCATGTGGTCGAGGCAACGAAGCGGAAAAACGGATTCGTTATGAGCGAGAATTTCGTCGAAGGGCAGGTTGCAATGCCGCATCGCGTCGCGCAGGGAGATCTCCAGCGAAGGGACCGACGGCCAGAAGTGGGCGAGCTCGCTATCGATGAAAATTTTCCTGAAGGCGTCCCAGTTTTCGATGTTTTTGTAGTGGAAGCAGGCGAGCAAATATCCGAGCGCTTCCTGTCGGCGGCCGAGGCGGGTGGATTTGCACGCGAGGCCATAGAGACGGACGAGAGAGGAGTCGTTGCAGGTCGGTTGGATGGCGCGCTCGATGTCGTAGGCTTCCTGCAACCGCCCGGAGAAATTATAAGCGAGAGAAATCCGGAAAAGCTCCTCGCGAGTGCAGTTTCCCGCATCGATCAGGACATCCGCGGAAACGCCAGCACGGGCGTAACGGCCGATCCGGGTGAAAACCTCAAGCGCCGCGGCATGGGCTTCGCGGTCGCTCCAATCGCCGAGGCGGGTGTCGATCAAACGAACGGCTTCATCGTGGAGACCGAGGTCGAGGAGTGCTGAGGCTTCTTCAAGAAGAGGAGAGGGCTGGGATTGCGTCATCTGGAAAGTGGAAAAGGTTTCCACGGACCGGAGCCCGCGGCTGTTTATCCAAGACACAGCAATTCCCGCGCCGACTTCCTGTGGAGGCCAAATTTCCGATAGCCGAGTTGAAAGCTCCTACAGCAAAGAGATAAGCAAAAGCCCCCCGCGCGCACGTTGATTGCCGACCTTACAAACTCACTCTCCGCAAACGCAGCGCGTTCAGCACGACAGAAAGCGAACTGCAGACCATCGCCGCGCCTGCAGTCATTGGATTGAGAAGGACTCCCCAGATCGGGTAAAAAACACCTGCCGCGAGCGGGATGGCGAGGGCATTGTAGCCGAAGGCGAAAACCAAGTTTTGGCGGATGTTCCGCATGATGGCGCGCGAAAGTCTGACGGCCCGCGCGGCGCCGCGCAGGTCACCATGCACGAGGGTCACAGCGGCGCTCTCGATGGCCACATCGGTCCCGTTGCCCATGGCGATCCCCACATCCGCCGCCGCCAGTGCGGGAGCATCGTTGATACCGTCCCCGGCCATGCCGACCACTCGGCCGGACTTTTTGAGCTCGCTGACAATGTTGTTTTTCTGCTCCGGCGCGAGGCCCGCACGGACATCCTGAATTCCGGCTTGGGATGCCGCGGCGCGGGCGACCTCCATACGATCCCCCGTCAGCAACACCAAACGAATCCCCATATTTCGCAGAGCCTCGACCGCGGCCGGTGTCGTGGGCTTGATGGAATCGGCAAGTTCCAAAAGCCCGGCGAAACGATCCTCGATAGCCACAAAAACAATGCTGCCACTGCCGGCTTCAACCGCCGGACAGGTGATCCCATGGGATTCAAGAAACTCCCGGCGTCCAACATGCACACGACGCCCCCTGACGGTTCCGCGAATTCCAAACCCGGTTGCCGTTTGCACATTCTCGGGTGGTGAAATTTTTCCTGAAAAACCGGCGACAACCGCCCTCGCCAGAGGATGCTCGCTGGCCGACTCCAAGCTGGCGGCGAACTCCAAAACCTCGCTCTCCGTAAAACCAGTCACCGGTTCGCACCGGACAACCCTCGGCCTGCCCTCGGTGATGGTTCCGGTCTTGTCCAATGCCAAAATTTCCAACTTGGCGAGATTCTGAACCGCCGCGGCATTTTTGATGAGGATTCCGGCGCTGGCACCGCGCCCCATTCCGGTGACGAGGCTCATCGGCGTGGCGAGTCCGAGGGCGCAGGGACAGGCCACGATGAGGACCGCAACGGCACTGGAAATCGCCAATGAAAGACTCCCACCGAAAGCGATCCAGGCGAAAAAAGTGACAGCCGAAACCCCCAGCACCACGGGCACGAACCAAGCGGAAACTTTGTCCGTGAGATCCTGAACCGGAGCCCGGCTGGATTGGGCTTGCGAAACCAACCGGATGATTCTGGCAAGAACCGTCGCACTTCCCACACGCTCGGCACGCATGAGAAACGAGCCGGTCGTGTTGAGAGTTCCGGCGGCCAGATTTTCTCCGGCGTGTTTTTCGACCGGCATCGCTTCACCGGTCAGCATGGATTCGTCGATCGAGGCGTTTCCCTCGCGCAGGATGCCATCCACAGGAATTTTCTCCCCGGGCCGGACCCGCAGCACATCACCGGGTTTCACATCAGCGAGTGGAATTTCCCTTTCGCCGGTTTCCTCCACCAAGCGCGCCGTGTTCGGCGCGAGAGCCATGAGCGCCTGGATCGCGCCGGCCGTTTTGGCCCGCGCACGATGTTCGAGAATTTGCCCGAGCAGAACGAGCAGGGTGATCACCGCAGCCGATTCGAAATACAGATCCGGCCTGCCGCCATGCCCAGCGGCTGGAAAAGCCCACGGGAAAAGAATCGCCACCTCGCTGTAAACCCACGCCGCCCCGACCCCGAGCGTCACCAATGTGAACATGTCCGGGGACCGCTCCACGATCGAATTCCAGCCAGCCTTCCACAGCGGCGCCCCACACCAAAAAACCACCGGCAGGCTGAGAACCATCTGCGCGAAACGGGCTGGATCACCAGACAGCCACTCGATGTGGTCCAACCCGGGAACCATCGGCGCCATCGCCAAAACCACAATCGGAGCCGTGAAAATCGCTCCGACGAAAAAACGCCGGGAAAAATCGCGCAGCATCGCGCGATCATCCCCTCCCCCATGGCAGCAGGCCGATGCCATCAAGGACGATTCAAAATTCCTGTCGAGGCGCGGGGCAACAACTTGTCCAAGGTGAACTCCTCGATCTTTCCATCGAGGGTGGACGAGACAATCGCGAGCGCGGGATGGAACTCCGCCATCACCTGCCGGCACGCACCGCAGGGGCTCACAGGCACATCGGTATCAGCCACCACTGCGATGCAGCGAAAATCCCGCCGACCTGCCGCCACAGCCGCTCCGATCGCCACCCGCTCCGCGCAAATCGTGAGACCGAAGCTCAAATTTTCCACATTGCACCCGGTGAAGACCGACCCGTCCTCGCACTCCAAAGCCGCACCGACCGCGAAGCGCGAATACGGCGCGTGGGCATTTTGCCGCGCCTCCACCGCAGCCCGCACGAGCGACTCTTTATCCATGCCGGAAACAATCGTCCGCATCCCGGTTTCCGTCTATTTTTTTCCAATCCACCGGTTGCATCGCGCGGCGCCATGTGTTTATTGCCACGGCATGAAGAAGAAAGACCATGACGCGCTGCCGACCAAGGCCGTGGTTTCGGAAATCTCCAGGTTCCGCAAAATCCTCCGCGCCGCCATGGCCTCGAATCAACGCCGACTCGAGTCCGGCCTCGAATCCGTGCGGGAGAAAGTCGCCGCTCTGGAATCGGACAAAAAAATTTCCGATGGGCGCGCTCGCGATTTGCGCGACATGCTCACCGTGCTCCGCTCGCACAAAATCGATCCGGCAAAAGGCCGCCGCAAGGATCTCAAAAAAATCGACTCCCTCGTCGAGGACCTCGCGATGCTGTGCGAACGCTGGTGATGAACCGCAGCGCGATTTCGTTTTGCCTTCTGGCAATGGGCGCGGCGTTTTGCTTCGCTGCGGACATGAACGAAGAACACGCGGTGCTCGGAGGAGGTTGCTTCTGGTGCGTCGAAGCTGTTTACGAAGGCGTTCCGGGAATCAAATCAGTGGAAAGCGGCTACGCGGCGGGCAAATCCCCGAACCCCACTTACGAAGAGGTATGCAGCGGACGCTCCGGACACGCCGAGGTGGTGAGAATCGCTTTCGACCCCGCTGTGATTTCCTACGAAAAAATTCTGGAACTGTTCTGGGATGCCCACGACCCGACCACCTTGAACCGCCAGGGCGCGGATGTCGGCACGCAATACCGCTCGATTATTGTGGCCATGGATGAGGCGCAGCGTGTGGCCGCCGAAAAATCCCGCAGCGCCGCGCAATCACGCTTCCGCGATCCGATCGTCACCGAAATCTCAGGCCCCGTGGAATTTTATCCCGCCGAGGAATACCATCAGGATTTTGCCTCCCGGAATCCCCGCCACCCCTATGTCCGCGCCGTCATCGCGCCGAAGTTGGAGAAGGTGAATTCCGCCAAGGCCAATCCCTGATCG
>JBMOIA010000108.1:0-4823 GCA_049317565.1 Terrimicrobiaceae bacterium
TGGCAGGAGATCGGGACTTTGACGATCACGGCGCTGGTGTTGTTTTTTCTCTGCTCGGTGTGGGCCCTGCTGTCGCAACTTTCGATGCTGAGGTTGCCGGGAGGGTATGAGCGGTTTCTCGGACCGGACGGGGCGTTGGCTTTTCTCGAGACGCGGACGGTGGATTGGAGGATTCGGGCGCGGGGGGAACTGCCGGCGCCGTTGAAGCTTTGGTATGTGGATGTGGACAGCCTGGCGATCGGGACTCTGGGAAATTTTCCGTGGAACCGGGAGTTTTTTGCGATGGCGCTGCACCCCTTGTTTGAGCATGGAAAAATCAAGGCGGCGGGAATGGATTTTGTTTTTTCGAATGCCGGGATTCCGGCGCTGGGTCGCGAGGAGGCGGAGCGCGGCAGCAAGGCGCTCGGCAAGGTGGTGCACAAGCACCGCAACATCGTGTTGGCGGCGACCTATGGCTCGCAAAACCGTCCACTCGGCGATGTGTCGTCTTTCCCGTTTGTTTTTGAAAAAGGCTACGGCACGAAACCGGTGGGGCCGCCGGAGTTGCCGGGGTTTCCTGTGGTGGGGCCGACATGGGGACATATCGGCCTGATCGATACGGTGGGGGAGGATGTGCGGTATCTGCCGTTTTTTGCCGAGACCAAGAACCACACCTACTTTCCTATGTCGCTGAAGCTCGCGTTGCTGCACTGGGGGCTCGACGAGTCCGCAGTGGAGCGGGTGGACGGGGCGGTGGTGGTGCGCGGCCAGGACGGGGAGGAAAAAACCCGCATTCCGCTGCGGATGGGTCAACTCGCGGAGCCGAATTGGTTCAGTGCGTGGATGGGAAAATACATGCGCCACTCGAGCATTGTGGAAGTGATGGCCCAAGGGCAGGCGATGGCCGAGGGGGACGAGCAGCAGAAGGCCGCGGCGGGAGAGTTTTTCAAGGAATTCCAGGATGCGGTGGTGTTGATCGGTCCGGTGGATCCGTTGCTGAAGGATTCCAGTGTGATGCCACTCAGCGGCCCGCAACCGGTGCCGCGTGTGAGTGTTCACGGGAACCTGCTGCAGACGATCGTCTCGGGGCGGTTCGTTCACCGGCTTCCGGTGTGGGTAAACACGCTGCTTATTTTCGGGATGGGATTCGTGGCGGCCTCGTTTTGTTTCGTGCCGCAGAGGTTTTCCACGGTGGCCAAGGTGGCAGGGGCGGTGGCGGCGGTCGCCTTCGCGGGCGGAGCGTTTTATGTGTTCGCCGAATACGACTTGATGGTGCCGATGGTGGCGCCGCTGGGCGCGGCGGTGACATGCACATTCGCGGGCTCGATCATTCAGCTGGCGCGCGAAGGTCGGCAGAAAAAGCGGATCACTGGAATGTTCGGCACCTACCTCTCGCCGGCTCTGGTGGAGAAAATGGTGGAGAGCGGTGATGAGCCGCAATTGGGCGGCATCGACGCGGAGATCACGGCGTTTTTCTCGGATGTGCAGGGCTTCTCGGGCTTCTCGGAATTGCTGACACCGCAGCAGCTGGTCGGGCTGATGAATGAATACCTGAGCGCGATGACGGATATTCTGATGGAGAACGGCTGCTATGTGGACAAATACATCGGCGACGCGATCGTGGGAATTTTCAACGCCCCGGCGCCGCTCGAGCATCATGCGCTCAAGGCGTGTGTGGCCACGCAGCTGCTGCAGAAGCGGCTCGGCGAGCTTCGGGAAAAATGGCGTTCCGAAGGTGACAAGTGGCCGCCCTTTGTCGGCCGCATGCAAATGCGCATCGGCTGCAACACGGGCTCGGCGACTGTGGGCAACATGGGGTCGTCGCGCCGGTTCAACTACACGATGATGGGCGACACTGTGAATCTCGCGGCTCGCTGCGAAAGCGGGGCGAAGAGTTTCGGTGTTTACACAATGATCACCGGCGAGACGAAGCGTGCGGCTGAAGCGGGCGGGGACGCCTGTGTATTTCGATTTCTCGACAAAATCATCGTGAAGGGCCGCACGGAACCGGCGGAGATGTATGAGGTCGTCTGCCTGCGCGAGGATTTGGATACCGAGACGCGCGAGTGCCTCGCCCTGCATGCCGAGGGGATCAAATTCTACCTCGGGCAAAAATGGGATGAGGCGATCGTGTGCTTTGAAAAGGCTGCCGCGCTCGAGCCGAACCGCCCCGAGCGGAACCAGGATTCGCCTACAACGCCGTCACTCGTGATGCTCGAGCGTTGCCGGGCATTGAAGGCGAGCCCGCCGGGTGCGGATTGGAACGGTGTTTACAAAATGACGAGCAAGTAGCGCGGCTATTCACGCTGCGCCAAAGCGCTTGAAATGGCGACCGGCAGTGGGTGCGGGCCGTCACCGCCGAGGTGGCGGTCGATTTCCTCGAGGCGGTGGATGAGGTCGAGGACATGGGCGCGGGGGTAGGTGCCGCCGGCGGGTTGGCAGAAGTGGGTGCGGCAGCCGAAGGGGCGGGACTCGTAGATGAGGCAACGGGCGGTGCGGGGGTCGAGCAAGGGGCAGGCGCCGTCTTCGCGGACGGGGAGGGTTCTTCGGCCGGTGGCGCGGAGGGCTTTGGCGGCGACGAGGGCTTCGCCGCGAGTGAGGTGGGGGATTTTTCCGGTGAGTTGGAATTGGCAACACCCGGTGCGGAGGGCGCACTGGCGCTCGAGGGGGCGGGCCGCGAGGTCGGCGTAGATTTTTTTCACCGCGGCGGCGGAGTCTGATTTCAAGCGGGCGTGGGGGTCGGGGGCTGGCATGGAATCAGGGTTTGCGGGCGCGGAGCATTTTGCGGAAGAGGCGGCGGGTTTCGGCGAGGGGGGCGTCGTCGATGAAGTAGGCGATGGCGGCTTTGCCGATGGCGTAGGTGCCTGCGCCGGCGATGAGGCCGGAGACGGCGTGGCCCCAGAAGGGGACGATCTTGACGGCGATGCGGGCGGCTTCGCGGAAGGCGAATCCGGCGGCGGCTCCGAGGCCGAGGGCGCCGAGGAATTCGGTGATGAGGCGGGCGTCCACCCGGCGGCCTGTGGTGTGGATGATGAGGCCGACCATGAGGCTCTGGAGCGTGAGGAGGACGGGGAGGTCGGCGAGGGGGATGGGTTGCATGCCGATGACGCCGCAGAGGCCGCTGAAGGATTTCAGGAGCGAGGAGGCGATGAGGGCCTGAGCGCGGCGGGCGTTTGTGAAGCGGGCGAAGGCGAGTTGCGCGGTGGCGGGGAGCGCGGCACAGAGGATTTCGGGGGCGGTGGGATCGGACGCGGCGAGGGTGGCGGCGTGGCGCGTGGAGAGTGTGTTTTCGGCGAGGAGAAGTTCCTGCAATCGGCTCTGGAAGACGCTCTGCGGGCAGAGGGCGATGACGGGGGCGGTGGAGAGGGCGGCGCGTTCGAGGGTGGTTTTCCAGCCGGGGGGATTGTGGGTGGCGTCCTCGACGACGAGGACGAGATCGGGGGCGGAGCGGGCGAGGGCTTGCTCGATGTGCGGGGCGGGAACATCGTTGCGGGCGTCGAGGATTTGGATTTCGGCGCCGGTGGGGATGGAGTAAGCGCGCCAGCCTGCGTGGGATTCGCCGGTGTGGATGTTGGAAACACCGAGTGCGGCGAGGAGGGAGGGGACGGTGGCTACGCTGTCGCCGACGAGCATGAGGCGAGGTGGACGCGTATCGAGGAAGAGGTCGCGGATGGGCTGGAGCTCGCGCAGGACGGGTTTTTGCAGGCCACCGGGGAGTTTTTCCAAAAGCCCGGTGAGCTTGTCGTAGAGCCGAAGGAGCGTGGTCGGGGGTTCGGTGCTCACAGGCTTTTCAGGATGGCGTCCATGTGCGCGGCGGGGGCGATCTTGCGGTGGATAGCGAGGATTTTTCCCTCGGGATCGATGACAAACGAGGTGCGTTCGGTGCCCATGTATTTTTTGCCATACATGCTTTTTTCGACCCACACGCCGTAGGCTTCGACGATGGCGCGGGATTCGTCGCTGAGGAGCGGGAAGGGGAGGGAGTGCTTGGACGCGAATTTCGCGTGGCTCTTGGGCGAATCGATGCTGACGCCGAAAATCACGGTGTCACTCGCGAGGATTTCGGCGTGACGGTCGCGGACGCCGCAGGCCTGGGCGGTGCAGCCGGGAGTGTCGTCCTTGGGGTAGAAATAGAGGACGACTTTTTTGCCGCGAAGGCTGGAGAGGCTGATGGATTGGCCTTCTCCGAAGATTCCGCCGACGGCGGTGGCGGTGAAATCGGGTGCGGGATCGCCAGGTTGGAGTTCGGTTTTCATCTGGCGACAACCATCCCAGCGAGCACGCGAGGATGCAAGGAGAGGCGGGATGGAGAAAAAATTCCGGATTTTTTCCGCGGTGAAGGAAGGCCACGAAGGCCTATGAAATCTGGCTTCGCGGGCGGCGGGGTGTTTGTGCAGGAGAAAAAATTTCGGGCCCGTTGAAATTTTTTTTCAAAAATCTATTGACCCTTTTTGATCGCCCGCTATCTTGCCCCTCCCGCTGACCGAAAGGTCTTGCAGGATTGATCTCAAACGAACCAGTAGTTGGCCCAGTTTCCGTGATGAAAAATTCGCGGCTGCGCCGGGTTCGAATTGAAAAAGATAATTGAAAGTCCCATTCAGATTTTACCGGTATCGGTAAAATTCAGAACGCAAGATTGGAAATGACAACAACAGCAATTGCTGAATTGTGCGTTTCCTGTCGATTTTGATTTTTTAACAGCTTCGACGTCTTTCCCGATGTCCTGTCTCACAGGCTTCGTGGAATTGATTAGTCAGAAAACTTTCCCGCGTGTTTAGCGCATGCGGGGCAAACTTTTCAACGGAGAGTTTGATTCTGGCTCAGAACGAACGCTGGCGGCGTGG
>JBMOIA010000109.1:0-4802 GCA_049317565.1 Terrimicrobiaceae bacterium
GTCGCCTGGCCACAGGCGGCGGTGATGACGGTCGGCGCGGGAATCGGCTACTACGCCGGCGCGCGGTTGGGCACAGGCATCCCGCCCGAAGCGGTCCGGAGGATGATTGTTGCGATCGGACTTCTCCTTTCGGGCGTCTTCTTCTGGCGCACATTCATCGCCTGAAACGCTTGGCGCCCGCTTGCATGCGGCAGCCCCGCTGATACGCTTGCGCCCCGATGAAACCCGCACTCACCACAGCGGCGCTGCTGGCGGCGGCGCCCCATGTTTTCGCAAAGGAAGGCACGGACGGCGGCATGCAAAGCCTCTGGCAGGTCCTCGAATCCGGCGGTCCTGTAATGTATCCGATCGCAGCGCTCTCCATCCTGGCGCTCATGCTGATCCTCGTTTTCCTTTTTGGCATGCGGCGCGGCGCGGTGGTCGGGGCCGCCTACATGCAAACTGCCGACGCCCTTTTGAAAAAACACGACCACCTGGGATTGCTCGCCATCTCGAACCGTCACAACGAAGCCGTGGCGGGCGTGATGGGGCGCGCGCTGGATTTTTTGTCGAAAAATCCCGGCGCCGGCATCGCGGAGGTCCGAGAAATCGCCCAGGCCGAGGGCATCCGCCTCGCCGGCCTTTGGAACCAGCGGATCAGCTACCTTGCCGACATCGGGTCGATCGCGCCGATGCTGGGCTTGTTCGGCACGGTGCTCGGAATGATCAAGTCCTTCACGGTCGTCGCCAGCGACATTGTGGCTTCACGGCCGATGATGCTCGCGGAGGGCGTGGCCGAGGCGCTCATCACCACGGCGGCCGGACTCTTTGTCGGCATCCCGGCCATGGCGGCCTACGCGTTTTTCCGCGGGCGGGTGCAGGGCATGGTTTCCGATCTCGAGGCGGCTTCGACTATCCTCATGGCGCAACTCGCCACCGCCATGGACCGCAAGGACGCGAATTCGTGAGATGAATTTCCGCGGCACGATCCAAAACCAGGCGCCGGGCTTCCAAATCGCGCCGATGGTGGACATCGTTTTCCTGCTCCTGATTTTTTTCCTGGTGACATGGAACTTCTCGCGCAGCGAGACCGAGTTGGATGTGAAGGTGCCCCAGGCGCGCGAGGGCAAGGAATCCCGCCGGGCGGTCGGCGAAGTCATCCTGAATGTGAAGGCTGACGGCACGGTCGTGCTGAACCGCCGGACGATGGACCAGAAGGCCCTCGGCGAAGCGTTGAAAAAAATCGCCGCACTCTACCCCGACCAGGCGGTCGTCCTGCGCGGCGACGAGAACACCGACTACCGCCATGTGGTCGGCGTGCTGGATATTTGCCGCCAGGCGAACATCTGGAATGTCGCCTTCGCGACAAGCCGTCCGGAATGAAACGCGCGGCACTCGCCGCGGCGGTGCTGATTCCCTGCACACTGCCTCTTGCCGCGCAGGAAGTGCGCCGCGCCCTGCCGGTCGATGCCGTGCAACCCTCCCCCACCCCGGTTGGCGAGATGGAAGTTCGCCGCGCATTGCCCGCCGATGCTCCTGCGCCGACTCCTTTACCGACAAGCACGCCGGTTCCGACTCCGATACCGGAATCCACCCCTCAGCCGCCTGTGGAAAATCCGGAGCTCGGCGGCATCCGGCTCGCGCCGCCGGTTGCGCAAGGCGCGGCGGATTCGCCGCTCGAGAGGGCGAATGGTTTTTACGCCCGCGACATGCACGAACTCGCGATCGCGGAATACGAAAAGTTTCTCTCCGCGAATGGAACCCAAGTCGGCCGCGATGCCGCCCTGTTCCGCCTCGCCGAGTCCCACCGCAGCACGGGGAATGCGGCCGCAGCCCGCACGGGTTACGAAAAATTGCTCGCGGAATTCCAAACCGGGGAGTTCGCCGCTTCCGCAGCCTATCGACTCGGGACTCTCGAATTCGGCGACAAGAAATACGAACAGGCGGCGGGGCGTTTCGAGCTGGCGGCGCGCGAGGCGCCGGATCCCGGGGTCCGGCTCGCGGCATTTTATTTCGCCGGCCGCAGCCACGAAGCCGCCGGCAACACCATCGAAGCAGAAAAGGATTACGAAAAAGTTCTCGAGGACAAAAAAGACAACCCCTACCGCGACAATGCCGCCGCGTCGCTCGCCAACATCCGCCTCAAGGCGGGAAGCAGAAAGGCCGCGCTCGAGGTGCTGGAGGATTTGGTCCAGCGCGCGGCGACACCCGATGTTTCCGCATCGGCGGCGTTGCAGGCGGCGGCCGTCGCCAAGGACATCGGGCAAACCCAGAAGGCGCTCGGGTTTTTTTCGAAGGCGACAGAATCCTCCGACCCCGCGGTGCGCTCGGATGCCCGCCTCGGCGCCCTCCGGCTTCTCTACGAAAAAGGCGATTTCGCAGATGTGGTGAAAGCCGCTCCGGAGGCTGAGAAGGATGCGCCGGCTGCGGCAAAGGCTGAAATCCTGCAGCTCGTGGCGGCCTCCGAACGCGGACTGGGCAACGAAGCCGCCGCCCGCGTGGCATACGACCGGTTGATCGCCGAGCACCCGGAGGCCAACACACCCGAAGTCCGCTACCAACGGCTCCTCAGCCTTTACGCCGCCAAAGACAAGGATCTCCCCGCCGAAGCAGACGCTTTCGTGCAATCGGTGTCCGATCCCCGCCAAAAAGCCTCGGCCATGCTGCTGAAGGCGGAGGCGCTTTTCCAATCCGGCGACCATGCTGCCGCTGCGGCCGCCTACGCGCCCCTCGCCGACAACGAATCACTCAAACCGGAGCAGCGCACCGCCGCCCTCTACAAGCGCGCGTGGAGCCTTGCGGCTTCCGGAGACCACGCGGGAGCCATCGCCGCCTATTCGCAGTTCGCGGAAAAACACCGCACCGACAAACTTGCCGCCTCGGCCGTGTTGCAACGGGGGTTGTCGCGGCTGCAATCCGGCGACACGCAGGGGGCACTGGCGGATTTCGACCTGGTCATTTCCGCCTACCCCCTGAGCAAGGAGGTCGAAATCGCCATGCTGCAAAAAGCCCTCGCGAGCGGCCAACTCAAGGACTACGCGGGCATGACGGCGACCTTCCGCCAGCTTCTGAAAAAATATCCGAACACGGCGGCCGCGGCGCAGGCGAACTACTGGCTCGGCTGGTCGGCTTACGAAGAGGGCGATTTTAAAAAGGCGATCCCGCTGCTCGAAACGGCGCGCACGCTCGATGCCCAAAACTACGGCGAGCGCTCCGCGCTGCGGATCATCCTCGCACATTACAATCTTCAGGACCGCAAGGCCGCCGCGCGCGAAGCGGAGAAATATTCAGGTCCGCCCCTGCCGTCCGAAGTCGCCCTCTGGCTCGCGCAGGGACACCTGGAAAATGGCGACGCCGCGAAAGCGGAGTCTTTACTCCAGCCGGTTGTCGCCAATCCCGAGACCACACCGAACGCGGCATGGCTCGTCCATGCGGAGGCGAATCTGGCGCTCGGAAAAAATGCGGAGGCTGCGGCCTCGGCGGAGCGATTCCTTTCCAAGGCTTCGGAACCCGCTCCGCGCGCGCGGGGATACCTTGCGAAAGCCCGCGCCGCCCTGGCGACGAATGACACAACCGCCGCCCGCGCCGCAGCGGAACAGGCGATTCTTTTTCAACCCGAAGGGCGTTTGAACGCCGAAGCCCGCATGGTGGCCGCGGAGGTGTCCTTCGCCGAGGGTGACCACGAATCCGCAGCGCGGGCGTTCATGGCGGTCTCCGTCCTTTCCGACGACCCGGCAACAACGCCACGCGCGCTCTCCCGGGCGGCGGAAGCCTACACACTCGCCGGAAGGGACAAGGAAGCCGCCGAGGCCCGCAAGGAACTCGAATCGCACCGCGGCGGAGATTGAGACGAGTTCGATAAAATAGGTTTTCGCAGGAAATCAGGAGGGCCCTGCTTGTCAGGGCCTGAACGGCTTCCTCAAACAAAACCAATCCGGCGCTGACGAGCAGCGCCCTCCTCGCGAAGCGTTTTTTGGAGTCAAATGTCGAGGGAATATTTTCCCGCGACCAAACAAACTCCAGAGATTTCGAGAAATGGCCTGAAACGCCCCTACCCGCCGAGTGACAGGCTCGCGGGAAACCCGGCGGGGAGCCGCACCGGTTTTCCGGTGGACACATCCACAAGTGCCAGCGCTTGGCGGCAGGAAACGAGCAACGCGGAATCCGATTGGCGCAGCACTTCGAACTCCACCCAAAAGCGGATGCCGCTCCACTCGACGATCCGGCCTTCGATCCGCAGCGTTTCGCCGAGTTTTGCGGGGCGTTTGTAGTCCACCTCGGTGCGGGTGACGACCGGGTGGATCCCTGTGCGCGCGATCTCCTCGAAGCTCATGCCCATTTGAATGGCGAGAAGCGTGCGAGCTGTTTCAATGAAGCGCAGGTAGGCGATGTTGTGGACCACGCCGCCCGCGTCGGTGTCGAAATACATCACGCGGATTTCGGTGGAAATCCGGCAGGTATCGGGAGTTTCCGTTGGAGCGCTCATTGGAGAGCGGCGAGCTTTTCCTCGACCTCCTTGTCGGGCATGACCGCGAGCGCCTCTTGGAATTTTTTGACTGCTTCCACCTTGTTGCCCGAGTCCAACGCCGCCTGGCCCTCGTCTTTCAACTTTTTGAATTTATCCACCTCGATCGTCGCCGCGACCTTGAGCGCGGAGACGGCGATCGAGGCATTTTCGCCGATCTGCTTGCACTGGGATTCGAGCAGGGACAATTCGCGCGAAGCGGCGGCAAATTCCCGCGCTGCCATGAGGGACGCGATTTGGGGCCAGGATGTCGCGAAGGCATCGAGGGCGTTGGCCTCCGCATTCGGCGCGGGGAGGC
>JBMOIA010000110.1:0-4793 GCA_049317565.1 Terrimicrobiaceae bacterium
ACCACGGCATCGCCGCGCATGGAGTCGAGGCCGCGGACGATGGCGCGGCCGAAGCCGTGCGGGCCGGGGTTTTGGACGGGGCGGAGGGCGGGAATTTTGGCGGCTTCGGCTTGGAGGATGTTCCAGGTGGAGTCGGTCGAGCCGTCGTCCACCACGACGATTTCGTGGGGGATGGCGTGGAGTTTGAGTTCCAAATGCAGGTGCTCGATGGTGGAGGCGATGCAGCCTTCCTCGTCGCGGGCGGGGATGACGATGGAGAGTAGTTCGAGCGGTCGGTGGGGTTTGGTTTCAGGTGGAGCGGGCATTTTTTATGCGATCCCTTTCCAAGCGGGAAGGCTGGCGGCACGGGCCAGGTTGGCTTCGATAAAAAGATGAAATCGGCGGAACATTTTGTGATTACGATGCCGCGGGCGGGCAAAGTGAGACCTGTCGCAGTAATTTGCGCGGAATGGATTCAAAGTGGGGATCGCGATGGACTAGAGCCATGCCGTGAAATGATGCGGTAGCAGCAATGAGCGAATCCACGGTAGGCAATTTGTTAAGGCTTGCACGGCGAATTTCCACCGCGCGTCCGACGATCCCGGCATCAAGGGGAATGGTTTTCAGAAGAGTGGAGAGTTCTCTCCAATCGGACCGGAAATGGGCCTCCGCGTCCAAGGATTTCAATCTGGCCCAGAATTCCAACTCGGTGATGCAGCAAATGGCGGGTGGATTTTTGGTATCTGCGAGCAGTGCCTGGACTGGGTCGGCGCCATGCTCTTCGAAATAGCAGGTCAGAATGGCGGATGTATCCAAAAGGTGGGTCATGTTTTTGGCCCGATCAGGCCTCGTTGGAACGATCTTCGGTAAGATCCGCAACGGCGCTTCGCCCCTTGCGCAAAAGCTTTTTTCGGCGTCCGCGGAGGGATTTGACGACCTCCTCCAAGGGCGGGATCGGCTTGGCTCTCAACTCACCGTTTTTTGCAAGCGACCATTCGAGCCGATAACCCGCCGCGATACCGGCCCGGGCAACAATCGAAGCCGGCAAGGTGGTCTGGTTTTTCATTGTGATCGTCGATGTCATTGCAAAAAAACATTGCAAGGACGAGGGATTTCAAGTGGGAAAATCCTCACGAGAGATTGAAATGAGACCCCCTGACAAGGGCGGAAAAAGACTGCCTTCTGCAGCCTGTTGTTTGAGCGCAGCGAATCAATTTCAGAATGACCGCATGCGCATCCGTCATTTTCTCCGCTGGGGCGGAGAGAGCGGAAGCTGGCTCAAGGCTTCATGGGGTGTTTGATCCTTCTTCGAAAAACCGTGAAGGGCTTTCGAAAAGAGAGACCCGAAAATGGAACAGACACCAAGCAGATATGCGCGACGGTATGACCGCGAATTCAAGGAAAACGCCGTGGCGCTCGTTGAGGGCGGCAGGGACATCAAAGAAGTGGCCCGGGATTTGGGCATTTCGCACTGGCCATTGAAAAACTGGTGCCAGCGCTCGAAGGCCAGACAGGAACAAACGCAACTGGACACACTCGAAGGGGAAAGTTCCCTGCAACGCGAGATGCGGCGCCTGGGGCAAGAAAACGATTATCATCTCCGGCAGAGGGACATATCGTGGGGTAAGAGGAGGGGAGACTTAAGTTTTAAGTGGGGAGGCAAGTGATTCACTGCTTGAAGCCCAAGAGTAAGTCAGTATCTTACTTTCTGTGACGGCGACACTCTCCAGCAAGGGGCAACTGGTTTTTCCAGCGCTCCTCAGGAAACAGGACCATTTGGCCCAGGGGCAAACTTTCGAGATTGAGCGCCTCGACGCGGGGGAATATCTCGTCCGGCGCGTGCCCGGCGAATCGCCGCGGGGTTTGGTGGATTGGCTGATGGAATGCCCCGAGAAGGGTTGGTTCCAATCCCTCGAATCGGAATCCACCGATACCCTCTGAGCGCCCCGCCCCATGAATTATCTGGTGGATGCGAATGTCTTGAGCGAGGCGACGAAGCCGGACCCCGATGTTCGCGTGATGTCTTGGCTGCTCGGGAATTCGACTCGGCTGTATGTGACGCCGATTGTTCTCGGGGAGTTGGAATACGGGATTCTGCTTCTGCCGCAGGGTAAAAAACGCAGGCGGCTCGAAGCTTGGCTGGCTGACGCGCAGGGGCGGTTTCCGGTGCTGGACTTCGATTTTTCCTGTGCGACCGCTTGGGCCCGTCTGCTGGCAAGGTTGAAAAAAACCGGGCGCGCCATGCCGATCAAAGACAGCCTCATTGCCGCATCGGCACTGGTCCACAAACTGGCGGTGGCCACCCGCAACACAAAAGATTTCGCGAACGCCGGCGTGGATGTGGTGAACCCCTTCGAGGCGGATGGGAAGTAAAAGCCTGCCGGATGGAAGGGGATTTCCTTCAGCAGGTTTCCGTGTGATTTCCTTGAAGAAATACATACTCCGAGCAAGGGTTCACATATGAACATCACGCTCTCCGTTTCGGAAGATATCGCGGCGAAGGCCAAGTTGGTTGCGGCCCGCCGGGGCGAGACGCTTTCCTCTTGGTTCCGGCAGCAGGTGGCGAGGGAATTGGAGGAGGTGACTCTCGGCGAAATGGCTGCAGTCGCCCCTGAGACTGCCGCGGCCGTGGGATGCGCGCTGCCGTTGGAAGATCATTGGGAGGACGCGCGCTGGCGTGCATTGGCGGAAAAACATCTCCGTTGAGGTTCTTTTTGATGGGAATATTGTGAATGATAGATGTTTACATCACTCGCCGCACCCTATTGCCCAAGCGCGTTTTTGTTTGACTCGAAAGTAGGAATTCCTACTTTGAAGGTATGAATGCCGTCCTGTCTGAAAAAGGTCAAATCACAATACCCAAGCCAATCCGGGATTTATTAGGGCTTGTTCCCGGTTCGGTTTTGGATTTTCAAGCAACGCAGGGAAGTATCGTCGTCAGCAAGGTTCTCGCTCAAGACCCTATCCAATCTTGGCGCGGTAAGGGGAAATTGCCTGCTGGACAATCGGTGATGGAATATCTGGAAATCCAGCGCGGCGGCAGATGAGGACGGCCCTTGATTCCAGCGTGATTCTGGATGTGCTCACAGATGACAAAACTTGGGCGGATGCCTCCCAAAAATCCTTAAAGCAGGCCATGTCGGAGGGATCCTTGATCATCGGTGAGTGCGTGATGGCAGAAATTACTCCCGCATTGGACAGCAGCGAACTCGCTGTTTTCTTGTTGGACTGGGGAATCCAATTTGTTCCCACCAGCCAGACGGCAGCGATCCTTGCAGGTGAGATGTATCGCAACTACTTGAATAGAAAAGGCAATGCGAAGCGGGTGTTGCCAGATTTTCTCATCGGCGCCCATGCACTGCACCACTCCGAGCGATTGCTGGCAAGGGACCGAGGATATTACCGCGATTATTTCTCCGATCTTGTTTTGATTGAACCGGTCGATGGGAAATGGCCGTGAAATCAGGCCCCCCGGTCGTTACCTCCAAATCTGAGTGAGGTGCTAACGGGTGCTCAATTCGTTGCCGGTTGCCATTCTCGCCGGGTCGCAGTTGGAGCGAAGCATCAAGAGTGGCCGAGACGGCGCGCCTGCTTCTGCCGCGGGGTTATTTTGCGACGATGTTCACGAGTTTGCCGGGGACGACGATGATCTTGGCGATCGAGAGGCCGGCGGTGGTTTCGCGGACTTTCGGGGCGGCGAGGGCGGCTGTTTCGATTTCCTCTTTCGTGGCGGTTTTCGGGACAGTGATGCGGTCGCGGAGTTTGCCGTTCACTTGCACAGGGAGTTCGATTTCGGTTTCGGCGAGGAGGGATTCGTCGTGTGCGGGCCAGGGTTGTTGCGAGGCGAGGCCGGCGAAGCCGAGGCGGTGCCACAGTTCCTCCGCGAGGTGGGGCGCGAAGGGGCTGAGGAGCGGAAGGAGGATGCGGAGGGCCTCGCGCGGGCGGGGGGTGGCGTTGACGAATTCATTCGTGAAAACCATCATCTGTGAAATCGCGGTATTGAAGGCGAGTGCCTCGATGTCGGCAGTGACTTTTTTGATGGTGGCGTGGGCGGTGCGGAGCTGCGCGGGGGTGAGCGGGATGTCGGCGAGGTCTTTCGACAGCACCCACTGGCCTTCCTGGTTCTCCTCCATGGCGAGGCGCCAGACGCGGGCGAGGAAGCGGTAAACGCCTTCGACGCCTTTCATGGACCAGGGTTTCATCTGCTCGAGCGGGCCCATGAACATTTCGTAGAGGCGGAGCGAGTCGGCGCCGTATTCGGCGATGACGCTGTCGGGGGTGACGACATTGCCGCGGCTCTTCGACATTTTCTGGCCGTCGGGGCCGAGGATCATGCCTTGGTTGACGAGGCGCTGGAAGGGTTCGGGCGTGGAGACATGGCCGAGGTCGAAGAGGACCTTGTGCCAGAAGCGCGCGTAGAGGAGGTGGAGCACGGCGTGCTCGGTGCCGCCGACATAGAGGTCCACGCCGCCGGGCTTGGCGTTGCGGCCCATCCAGTATTGGTCGGCCTCGGGGGAGAGGAAGCGGCTGGTGTTTTTCGGGTCGCAGAAGCGGAGGTAATACCAGCAGGAGCCGGCCCATTGGGGCATGGTGTTCGTCTCGCGCTCGGCGCCGGGGGAGTGGCGGATCCAATCGCGGGCTTTCGAGAGCGGGGGCTCGGGCGTGCCGGTGGGCTTGAAGTCGTCGAGGTCGGGCTGGATGACGGGGAGTTCGGAATCCGGGAGCGCGCGGTGGCGGCCGTTTTCCCAAACGATGGGGAAGGGCTCGCCCCAATAGCGCTGGCGGGAGAAGAGCCAGTCGCGGAGCTTGTAGTT
>JBMOIA010000111.1:0-4779 GCA_049317565.1 Terrimicrobiaceae bacterium
GCCTTGCAGAATTCCCACATGAAGCGCGCGACATCCTCGCTGTGGATGTTGTCGCGCACCTGCTTGCCCTGATAGCCGAAGACCTTGTATTCGCGGCCCTCGAGATTGCATTTCACAAGGTAGCTCAGAAATCCATGCAACTCGACACCGGAGTGGTTCGGACCGGTGAGGCAACCGCCGCGCAGGCAGCAGGAGGGCATGTTGAAATACCGACCGTATTCCTGGACCATTACATCGGCGGCGACCTTCGACGCGCCGAAGAGCGAGTGCTTCGATTGGTCGATGGAAAAATCCTCGGCGATCCCGTGCTCGTAGGCCGGATCGTCGTAATCCCAGCGCGTCTCGAGTTCCTTCAAGCGAATCGTGTTCGGTTTGTCGCCGTAAACCTTGTTCGTGGACATGTGAACGAACGGCGACTCGGGACACGCGCGGCGCGCGGCCTCGAGGAGGTTCAAAGTGCCGACGGCGTTGGTGTCGAAATCATCGAAGGGAATCGCGGCCGCGCGGTCGTGCGACGGCTGCGCGGCGGTGTGGATGATGATGTCTGGTTTCACGCTGGCGACGAGTTCGAGAACGCCCTGGCGGTCGCGGATGTCGAGTTCGTGATGAACAAATCCCGGAATGGATTTTTTGAGCCGCTCCTGATTCCAGCGCGTGTCTCCCTGCGGACCAAAAAACGCGGCACGCTGGTTGTTGTCCACGCCGTGGATGGTGCAGCCTTGCTGCGCGAAAAAGATCGAAACTTCGGAGCCGATGAGGCCGGAGGAGCCGGTAACGAGGGTTTTCATTCCGCCTTCCAATCCCACAAGCCACGCCCGCGCGCAACAACGCAGGCGGCGGGAGGGCCTTCAGCCATTACGCCCAACGACAATAGTGGTTCCGGTGACGGAGAGGACACGGACCGGCGTTCCCGCCTCAATGAAATCCCCGCCCGTCATGACATCGACTGGCTCGCCGCCGATCCTCGCGCGCCCCGCCGGCCGCAGGATCGTCAACGCCTCGCCTGTGTCGCCAGGGGAAACCCTCTGGGCTCCGGGCATCGGGGAGGCGAGTGGCTCCGGGATCGTTCGTGGCTGGGAAAACGAAAGGAACAGCCGCCGCATGATCGGCATCTCGGGAAGGAACCTCGCCAGAAAAGCGATGAAGAAAACCGCGCCAATGAGCGCGATCGAAATGTTCAGCATCGGCGTCAGCAGGAAATCGAACGAGAGGTTTACAGGTTGGGCGGGATAGAAGTCGGCCATCGCAAAAAACAGTGCCACCAAAACCAGCAAGGACCCGCCCAGTGCCAGCACGACCACACCGGGAAAGAGCAGGATTTCAAGCAGGATGAAAACAATGCCCAGAACGAAAAGCGCCGCCATCTCGAGACCCGTAAGCCCGGCGATGTAATGCCCGCCGAAAAACAGAGCGAAGCAGATTCCGGAAATGATTCCCGCAACGCCGAAACCCGGGGCCTTGAATTCCAGATACGCCCCGACAACGCCGCCGAGCAGGAGTATCGGCGCGAGCATGGTGATCCATTGGGCGATGTTTTCGAACCCGGACGGTTCGACCTTCACAATCTTGTCCTTCGCCAGGCCGCACAAGGAGGCGACCTCCTCCACATCCGCCGCGATGCCGCTCGCGAGCAATGGCTTTCCACCGATCACACGCGAGGCCTCCTGGGCGCTGAGCGTGAGAAGCGCACCCTTGGGGTTGATGACCTCGCCCTCGATTTTCACCTCCTTGTCGAGGTTCATGAACCCGTCAACGAGCTCGGGATGGTAGCCGTTTTTCTGCGCCACGCTCCGGAAGTAGCCCGAAAAATACGATACGATTTTCGCATTCATCGTTGCCGGGATTTCCTGCCCGCTTCCGGCCACCGGCGCAGCGGCGCCGATCGCACTGACCGGCGCCATGTAGATTTTTTTCGTCCCCATCGCGATCAGCGCACCGGCGGACCCGGCGTTGGTATTGACATAGGTGAATGCCGGTATCGGGCTTTTGGAAAGCATCTGGACGATTTTTTCGGTCGCCTTGAGGTCGCCGCCCGGGGTGTCCATGTTGAAAATGATCCCCGCCGCAGCGGCCGCTTCCGCCTTTTTCAGAACCCTCCTCAGGAAAAAAAATTGGGCTTCGCTAACCATCCCGCTGACAGGGACGACAACAACGGACCCGGTTTCGATTTTAGCTTCGGCGCCCCATGCAGCGGGCAGCGCGAGGGCGATCGCAAGCAGTGCGTAAAGGCATTTCACGGCGCGGAAATCTCACTCGCGCGGCATGGGCCCGCAAGGTAATTTCAGCGCGTGGGCTTTATCTCGGAGGAAACAATCCAGCGCGTCGGGGACGCCACCGACATCGTGGACCTGATCGGCTCGTATTTCCCGTTGAAGCGCGCCGGCGGCAGCTTTCGCGCCCTCTGCCCGTTCCACCGCGAGAAGTCGCCGTCCTTCCATGTCACGCCCGCACGGCAGTCCTACCATTGCTTCGGATGCGGCGCGGGGGGCGGCGTGTTCCGCTTTGTGATGGATTACGAGCATGTGGATTTCCCCACGGCGGTCCGGCGACTTGCCCAGCGCGCAGGCATTCCAATCGTCGAGGAGGCGCCGTCTCCCGAGGAAGCGCGCCAGCACGACCTGCGCCGCCGCCTGCTTGCGCTCCATGCTGAGGCCTCCCTGTGGTTCCACCACAACCTCCTGAAAACCCCCGAAGCCGCCGGCGCCAGGGATTACCTGAAATCGCGTGGACTCGGTTTGGAAATCGCGAAATCCTGGGAACTCGGCTACGCGCCGGAGTCCTGGGACGCTCTGCTCGCACACCTGCGTTCCCGGCGTTTCGCCAAAGAGGAAATCGCGCACAGCGGCCTCGCCTCGTCGAAGGACGACAACCCCTCCAGCCAGCTCTACAGCCGCTTCCGCGACCGCGTGATGTTTCCCATCCGGAACGACATCGGCGAGGTCGTCGCCTTCAGCGGCCGCACGCTGTCCGCCGACGCGAAGGCCGCCAAATATGTCAACTCCCCCGAAACCCCGCTCTTCACAAAAGGCCGCGTCCTCTACGGCCTCGACAAAACCAAACGCGACCTCGTCGCCGCGAACTCCGCCGTTGTTTGCGAAGGGCAAATCGACCTCATCTCGGCCTACGAAGCCGGCGTGAGGAATGTCATCGCGCCGCAGGGCACGGCGTTCACAGCCGAACAGGCCCGCACGCTCAAACGCTATGTCGAAACCGTGGTGCTCTGTTTCGACTCGGACCCCGCCGGAAAAAAAGCCGCCGAGCGCTCCGTCCTATCCCTCCTCTCGCAAGGCCTGCAGGTCCGCGTTGCCGCGCTTCCCGATGGCGAGGACCCCGATTCCCTCATTAGGAAACAGGGCGCCGCATCCTTTGCGGAACTCGTCGCCAACGCGCCCGGCTACTTCGACCACGCGCTGGCCGAGTCGGCGCCCGATCTCGCGGATTCCACCGGAAAATCCCGCTTCGTCCGCCGCATCGGTCCGGCGCTGGCACTATTGAAGGACGCCGCGCTGCGCGAAGCCACCATCGGCAGCCTCGCCGCCCGTCTGGCACTGCCGCAAACAGCCATCCGCGCAGCCATGAAAGCCCCGCCGTCGCAGGACGGCGGCGAAAAAAGCGAACCCGAAAAACCCACCGCCGAAACCCTGGAAATCTCCCCGGCCATGGCCATGCTCGTGCGCACCGCCCTCGCCTCCGCAGAAGCCCGTGAGTGGCTCCGCCAGCAGGAACCAGCCGCAGGCTTCGAGCCAGCCGGGTCGCTTGTGGACAAAATCGCCCGCGCCGAATTCCCCGATGGCGCCCCACTTCCCGCCTCGCTCGCCGCTTCGTTGGGCGCCGCGGAGGAGCGGCTCCTCGCGGGGCTCGACCAGCGCCACGCGATTCCGAATTCCCTCGAACGCGCCATGACCACCTACCGCGGCTTCCAAGCGCAATCCCTCGCCGCCCGCATTGAAGGGCTCAAGAGCCGCCTGGCCGACCCCTCGGTCCCCGCTGCGGAACGCCAATCCATCCAAAAACAAATCCTTGACCTCAAAATACGAGTGGCTGATGTTCCCCAGCCCGTTTGACCGGGGCCCAACGTCGAAAAAGTTTGAAAACCAAGCCCAAATCTTCGCCTAAAAAACCAGCCAAACCCGCCGCCAAACCCCCGGCCAAAGCGAAAAAGGCGTCCAAACCTTCCAAACCCGCCAAAGCGGCCAAGCCCGCCAAAAAAGCCCCGGTGCCCCCCGCCAAAAAGCCAGCGGCGAAAAAACCGGCGCCCAAGCCCCTTCCCAAAAAGCCCGCCCCCAAACCGGCTGCAAAGCCCAAGCCGCAGCCCAAGCCTGTTTCCAAAAAACCCGCAGCCCCTGCAAAACCCGCGGCTGCGAAAAAAGCCCCCCAACCCGCGCCGGCCAAAAAATCGACCAAGCCTACACCGGCCGCACCGGCGAAATCCCATTCCAAAAAGCCCGCAGCCCCCGAAGCGAACGTCTCCGCACCCGCGCTCGTGGACATCCCTCGGATGATCCAGGACAAGGTCCGCGAACTCATCCGCCTCGCGAAGGAGCAGGGCCACCTCACCTACGACGACATCGACGAGCACATTCCCGAGGGCGTCCACAACCCCGACCACCTCGAGTCGATCATCGGCCAACTCCGCGCCGTCGAAATCGAAATCATCCAGGCTTCGGACGTCGACCGCGTGAAGGAAGTCCGCAAGGACGCCGAGGAGGAAGAGGAGAAGGACGAAAAGGAAGAGAAAGAGGAAAAAGAAGAGAAGGCCGATACCAAACTCGACATCCT
>JBMOIA010000112.1:0-4744 GCA_049317565.1 Terrimicrobiaceae bacterium
AGGCGCAGGATGTCGAAGACCACACACGCCACAGGAATTTCACCGCCGAGGAACAAATCGGGTTCGCGGCGGCCGAGGCGTTTCTGGAGTTCAAAAAACGGCAGGGGACGCCCGTCCGC
Source organism: Terrimicrobiaceae bacterium (assembly GCA_049317565.1). Taxonomy (GTDB): domain Bacteria; phylum Verrucomicrobiota; class Verrucomicrobiia; order Chthoniobacterales; family Terrimicrobiaceae; genus UBA967. The sequence goes on from JBMOIA010000112.1 coordinate 120, forward strand.
CCAGCCGAGAATTTCTCCGTCGAGGACCGCACCGCGCCCGAGCTGTGCAGCCGCAGCGGCGATTTCGGGGAAGGTTTCGGTGATGCGCTTGAGGTCGCGGGTGAAAATTTCCGCCCGTGTGCCGTCGGTGTGGATTTGCGCGCGGATGCCGTCGAATTTCGGTTCGACCCAAAGGTCGCCGCCGCCGAAGCGAGAGGCGATCGCCTCCGCATCGGGCTCGGGAATCGCCAGCATGCATTTCAATGGCTGGAAAACACGAAGAGCCCGCTCGGCGAGGCGTCCGCTGGCAGCCAGCACCGCCACACGGGCAAGGTCGCCTTCGAGCATATTCGCCTCGCGAACTTCGTCGGGCTCGGCGCCGAATGCCGCAGCGAGGCTTTCCTCGAGCAACCCTTCCTTGAGCCCAATCCGCAGGTCGCCGGAGAGGATTTTAACGAGATACTTCGAGGCGGCGGGGGGGACAGATCGAAACATTCCAGCGAGGAGCTCGGTTTTAGCGAGCGAACCCCTTGCGGCGCGGAGCTCACGCAGAAATGTTTCCATCTCGGCCAGCGATGGGTTTCGGGTGCCGCCAGCGCCCGACATGACCTGCGCAGCCGTGAGGCCCGAGTCGTTCAGTCCGCGAGAAATCGGGCGGTATTCGGCCTCGGGGATTCCTGATGCCTTCACCAAGGCGGCGCGGATGACCGAGCGCCCCGCCTGGTGCGGAGCGGAGTCGGAAGCCGGAAACGCCTGGCCTGAGAGCCAAACCGCCACTCGCGCAAGATCGTCCACCGGCAATTTTCGAAAGTATCCGGCGAGGAGTTCGATTTTCGCCTTCTTGCCGGTGAGCGCCGCGATGCGATCCCCCACCCCGCAGAATTCGAGGAAACCGGTTTCTGATTCCAACGGCTCCGCGACTTCGGATTTTTTCGGAGCCGTTCGAACGCTGATGGAAAATTCGAGCTGGTTGGGACCAGTGAGCGACCACGCCTCGATTCCACGCGACCGGAGGTCGGCCGCAAATTCCGAGGCGAATCCATGCAGCGTCAGCACGCGGGCGGGGCGGACATTTTCGACATGGCGCAGGAGGTCGTCATATCCGGCATGGTCGGAAAGTGGAAAAGCGGCATCGCAGCGCATGCGGTGGACGGCACCGGGATCCATCGCCCAACCGGTCACGGCCGCCACCCGGCGCGAGGGGATGGACGCCATGGCACGACTGCCGGCGGTGGTCGGCGGGCAAAGCACGACATGCCCCTTGGCCGAGGCGGGGTGCCATTCGGCGTGTTCGGGAAATTCGATTCCCTCATCGCGGTAAATCGGGACGAGCTTGGCCACAGTGCTATGGAGCATCACCGCCAGCCCGGCGCCGCGCAGGGCGGCGAGGAGTTCCTGCGCCTTGCCGAGCGAGTAGCCGAGAAGGACCGGAACGGCATTTTCCTCGAGAGCCTCCACACAAAATTTCACGATTCCCGCGAGAACCTCCTCGGAGGGCGGGAAAACATACCGCGGCAGGCCATAGGTGGTCTCCATGACGAGTGTTTGCGCCTCCGCATGGGCTGCGGTTTCAGCGCTGGCGCCTTGGCGGAGCTTGAAATCGCCGGTGTAGAGGAGCGTGCCGCCGCCGGTCTCGACGAGGCATTGAGCGGAGCCGAGCACATGGCCTGCGGGCAGAAGCGAAATCGAGAACCGCCCGAAATCGCGGCGCTCGCCGAACGGCAGTGGGATTTGTTCGCCGCCGAGCGCGCCCATGCGGGCTTCCATCAGGCGCAGCGTAACAGGCGTGGCGATGGTGGCCCCATGACGAGCGGTATGGTCGCTGTGCGCATGCGAAACAAAGGCGAGCGGCTTCGGAAATCTCGGGTCGAGCCAAAGCCCCGCTTCAGGCAAATGAACCGCTCCGGGATATTCGACTTCGACCATGATGAGGATTTTTCCACGCGCGGTTGGATTTTCCAGCGAATCGATTTATTTTCGCAGCCATGCGGCGCGGATTTGCAGTCCTTGTGTTTTTGCTTTGCGGGTTGAACGGCCTGCAATCCGCCACCCTGCCGCCGGGGAAGGTTTTTGTGAACCGTCTGAAGTTCGATGCTCTTGTGGCGAAGGCGAGGGCGGGTGGCTGGGAGCGGCTGCCGCTCGGCGCCCGCACGGCGCGGGTGGGCCTCGCCCTCGCAGGAACGCCGTATGTGAACTACACGCTCGAACTGCACGACCGCATCGAGGTTCCGAGCGTGAACATGGAGGGCATGGATTGCTGGACCTTTTTCGAAATCGCACTCGGCACCGCCCGGGCGCTCGGCGACTCCCCTTCCCCGCGTCCCGAAGACCTTTTGGCGATGGTCGAAATGGACCGCTACCGCGGCGGGCGCAGTGATGGCACCTTCCTCTCGCGCCTGCACCACCTCGAGGATTGGTCGCACGACAATGCCCGACGCGGACTCGTCGAAGACATCACTCCGCGGCTCCCCGGCGCCCGCAGGCTCCAGCGGGACATGGCCTACATGGGGAAAAACTGGAAAAGCTTCCGCCAATTGCGCGCCAATCCCTCGCTCGTCCCGAAAATGCAGCGCATCGAAAAACAAATCTCCGATCGCGGGATTTACTACATCCCGAAAGCCAAGGTCGCCGCGGCCGAGAAACACCTCCGCGACGGGGATGTGGTTTCCATAGTCACCACCTGGCCGGGCACCTACACCTCGCATGTGGGCCTGGCGGTTCGCGACAAGCGCGGCGTGCTGCGATTTCTCCACGCCTCGCGCAACCACCGAAAAGTCGTTCTCGACGAGCGCCTCAGCACCTACCTCGCTGGCAACAGCAAACACATGGGAATTTTTGTTTCCCGCCCGATCGACAAGGCGACGCTCTGATGGATTACGATTTCCTCGTCCTCGGCGGCGGCAGTGCAGGATACGCCGGGGCGCGGACGGCTGCGGCACTGGGATTGAAAACAGCGGTCGTCGAGGGCGGCAGCGAGGTCGGCGGCCTCTGCATCCTGCGTGGCTGCATGCCGAGCAAAACGCTCCTCGAATCCGCCAAAAGATTCCGAACGATTCAGCGTGCGGCCGAATTCGGCCTCGCCTGCGACAATCCGCGCTTCGACACCCGGGCGATTGTGGAAAGGAAACGGCGGCTCATCCAGGAATTCGCCGACTACCGCCGCTCGCAACTGGAGGATGGCCGGTTCGATTTCATCAGGGGCCACGCGGAGTTCATCTCGGCGAATGAAGTTCTAGTGGATGGCTCGCAACGCCTCTCGGCGCGGAGTTTTCTCGTTGCAACAGGTTCCCGGATTTCCTTCCCGCCGGTGCCGGGACTGGCGGAAGCCGGCTGCCTGACGAGCGATGACATGCTCGACCTCGAAAAACTACCCGCCTCGCTCATCGTGCTCGGCGCGGGCGCAGTGGGCCTTGAGCTCGCGAGCTACTGCCGGGCCTTCGGCTGCCGCGTGACGGTTGTCCAACGCAACACACAACTCCTCACCGGCACCGACCCGGATGTGGCGGGCGAACTCGAAACCGCATTGCGGGCCGATGGCATCGACATCCATACGGGAACCTCGCTCGTCCGCGTGGAGCGGAATACCGTGATTTTTTTGAAGAGCGGAAAAGAACACTGCATCGAAGCCGAGGCTGTATTGAACGCCTTGGGGCGCTCACCCTCACTTGGCGTGCTCGGAAAATCCGGCGTGGAAATTGCAAACGGCCGTATCGCCGTGGATGACTGTCAGGCGACCTCGGTGCCGCACATTTTCGCCGCAGGCGATGTGTGCGGTCCGCTGGAAGTCGTCCACACCGCCATCCAACAAGGCGAGGCCGCCGCATCGAACGCCGCCCTGCTTCTGGGCAAACGCGGAGGCGATCCCGCAACAGTGGAGCACCGGCTGAAACTTTTCGCCGTTTTCACAGAGCCCCAGTTGGCGGTGGTCGGCGCCAGCGAGGCGGAACTACGCGCCCAAGGCCGCGAATTTGTTGCGGCGTCCTACCCTTTCAACGACCACGGGAAATCCATGGTCATGGGCGAGCAGCATGGTTTCGTGAAACTCATCGGCTGCAAAACAACCGGTGAAATTCTCGGCGGCGCCGTTGTGGGACCGGAAGCTTCGGATTTGATCCATGAAGTCGTCGTGGCGATGCACCACCGCACCACCGCGCGGGAATTCGCCTCGATCCCGCACTACCACCCCACCCTCTCCGAAATCTGGACCTACCCCGCGGAAGAAATCGCCGAGGCGGTTTCCGCGATGGAATTGCCGCAAAGTCAAAGTTGAACCTGCGATGCCGGCGGCGTCCGCCCCATTACGGTCGAACTCCCGCTCAAAGCCATTATCCGCGGCTTCGGTCTTGAGGACGCGGGGTTTCATGGTGTCAGGGTGGACAACATTTGCACGCTTTGCGAGGAGGGCCCTGCTTGTCAGGGCCGGGTCGATGTGTTTGCGGGAGCCGCACCGGCTCTGACGAGCAGAGCCCTCCTGCGCCAGGCGGTAGCGGGGGGTTATTTGAGGTTTGCGGACTGAACTCAGCGCGCCCAGATGTCGCCTTCGCTGGGGAGGAACCAGCGGGTGGTGGTGGTGCGTTGTTTGGTGTAAAACAGGACGCCTTCTTTGCCTTGGATGTGGAGGTCGCCGAAGAAGGATTCGTTCCAGC
>JBMOIA010000113.1:0-4687 GCA_049317565.1 Terrimicrobiaceae bacterium
AAGACATTGCCGTCCTCGATGCGGAGGCTGCCGCTGCCTTCCATGAGTTCCTCGGAGCCCATGCGGGCGTTGAATTCGTAGCGGCCGGAGAGGACGCCTTTCGAGTCGTCGTAGTCGAAGTAGAGCTTCGTGAGGCGTGAGAAATTGACGCGGTCGAGGGTGATGCCGGCGGAGAAGACGGGGTTGGCGGGGTCGATGGAGACGGTGGCTTCGACGGAGGCGTTGCCGTCCATGAGCTCGGCGCGGGTGACATTGGCGAGGACGGAATTTCCGGAGACATCGACGCGAGCGGTGGTGGGGCCGAAGCGGAGGGTTTTCCCGAGGAGGTCGTAGTCGAGGCCGCCGGGGGCGGAGATGGAGATGGCGAGGTCGTTTTTGGTGGGGTCGCGCATGTGGACGGTGCCGGCGACGGTGACGGAGGGGTTTTTGCGGAAGCGGTATGGGGAAATGGTTTTCGCGATCTTCGGGTCGATCCACATGAGGACCTCGGTGGGGACGAGTGTGGAGCGGATGTCCGAGAGGCGGACTTCCTGGCGGCCGACATCGTAGTCGAACGAGCCGGTGCCCTTGCCGGGTCCGGTGAGGATGGTGAGGTTTTTGTAGGAGATGCAGCGGTCGGCGATTTCGATGTCGGCCTCGCCGGAGTCGATCCATGCGCCGCGCATGGCGGTGCGGCCGAGGCGGAGGTGGCCATTGCCCGAGATGGAGGCGAAGTCGAGGGCGGCGGCGCGGAGGGAGATCGAGATTTCGGGGAGGTCGGCGACTTCCATGTGGGAGAGGAATTCGCGGGTGGGACGGTCGAGGAGCGGGGCGAGGTCGGGCGGGGGGATGCTGGTGCGTGCGGTGAGGCGATAGTCGCCGGGGGCGGCCCAGAGGTGGCCGAAGAAATCGCCGCGGCTGGCGGAGAGTTTGATATCGCGGGCGTGGAATTTTTTATCGGCCCAAGCGAAGGAGAGCGAGGCATCGCGGAATTCGATGCCTGCGGCGGAGAGGCGTTCGGCGGCGAAGGAGCCGAGGATTTTCAGGGACGGGGCGGGGGTGGAGAAATCGAGTTCGACCTCGGCATCGAGCGTGGGCGGGGTGGGGAAGGAGGGGAGTTTCGGGGAGTCGGCGCCGGGTTTTATCGAGGCGATGAAAGGCGAGGGGTCGAGCGAGGAGGCGAGCGAAATAGTGGCGCGGCGGGTGGAGGGGTCGAAGTTGGCGGAGGCTTGGAGTTGGCCGGTGGAATCGGCGACGCGGGCGATGGGGATTTGGAGGCGGCCGCCGGAGTAGGAGCCCTCGAGGGAGAGGTCGCGGAGCGAGAGGCTGCGCCAATCGATGCGGGGGCACTCGAGCGTGAAGCGAGGGATTGAGAGCGTCTCGGGGAGGAGAGTGTCCACGGAGAACTCGGCGCGCAGAACGGGTTCGCCCGAGGGGAAGCGGATCGTGGCGAGGGTGGAGACGATTTTTTCCACGGCCGCCTGGGCGGGTGATGTGGTCCCCTCGGGCGGCTGGGAGATTTGGAGCGAGAGGGGGTTGAGGATTTCGCCGGTGAGGTTCACGCGAATCCCGGCGACAAGGCCCTCGAAGGTGCTCACGCGCATGCGATCGCCGAGCAGGGTGATTTCGGCCTCGATGTTTTCCACGGTGAGGCTCGTTGCGCCCGGCGAGGTGCCGAGGGGGATGGAGGCATCGGCATCGCGCAGGCGGAGGCTGTCCACGGCGATGCGGCGGTGCATGAGTTCGGAAATATTGAGGGAAATCGAAATGCGGTTGATGGCGGCGAGTTCGCGGGCGGGGGCGGTTTTTTCGCGGGCGCGGACGCCGTGGGCCACGAGGCCGCTGAAGGGATCGAAGGCGAGGCGTTCGATGGAGACTTCGAGATTCGGTCCGGCGAGGGCGGCGGCGAGGGCTTCGCGTGCGCCGAAGCCGATGCCGGCGGTTTTCAGGAAATACAGGGCGACGGGAATGCCGATGAAGAGGAGCGCCAGCAGGAGGCGGATGGCGTTTTTGAAGAGGAAATAGATGACCGGATGGACCCTCACGCGAGCACTAAAGAAGATGCAACGGATCGATGTCCACCGCCACAAAAACATCCTCCGGCATCGGGAGGGCGTCGAGTGTGGTGCGGGCGAGACGCGAGAGCGCCATCGAGGAGGGGCCGCGCAGGGAGACATGGTAGCGGTGGAAGGTTTTCGCCTTTTCGAGCGGGGCTGGGACGCCTTCGCCAACTGCGATGCCGGCGGGGGCGGCGGCCTTGAGTTTGCGCGAGAGGGTTTCGGCCGAGAAGGCGACGCGCTCGAGCATGGTGCCGCGGAGGGTGATGAGGGCCATGCGGCCGAATGGCGGGTAGGCGAAGCTGCGGCGGAATTCCATTTCCTGTTCCATGAAGCCCTGGAAATCGTGGTGGCGCGCGAATTGGATCGAGGGGCTGAAGGGCGTGAAGGTTTGGACGACAACCTCGCCTTCCATCTCGCCGCGGCCGGCACGGCCGGCGACTTGGGTGAGGAGTTGGAATGTGCGCTCGCCGGCGCGGAAATCGGGGATGTGCAGGCCGAGGTCGGCATTGATGATCCCGACGAGGGTGACATTCGGAAAGTGCAGGCCTTTTGCGATCATCTGGGTGCCGATGAGGATGTCGATGCGGCCCTCCTTGAACGCGCCGAGCGTCTCGCGATAGGAGTCCTTGCGCACCATGGAGTCGGCATCCATGCGGGCGATGCGGGCTTTCGGGAAAATGGCGTTGAGGGCGTCCTCGACCTTCTGGGTGCCGGTGCCCGAGTGGCGGATTTTCGGGTCGTTGCATTCCGGGCAGGCCTTGGGGGCGCGGGCGCTGTGGCCGCAGATGTGGCAAACGATGCGCCCGGCGGCGCGGTGGTAGGTGAGGGAAATGCTGCAGTCCGGGCACTGGCAGACATGGCCGCAGGCTTCGCAGGCGAGCGAGGTGGAAAATCCGCGGCGGTTGAGGAAAAGGATCGCCTGTTCGCCCTTGGCGAGGCGGCTCTCGATCGCCTGCCGGAGCGGGCGCGAGAGGATGCCGCCGTCGTTGCCCGAGGTGCGGCGGAGGTCCACGATGCGCACGACGGGCATGCTTTTGTCGTCCACGCGCTGGTCGAGGCGGACGAGGCGGTATTTGCCGGTTTCGCAATTGTGCCAACTCTCGAGCGACGGCGTGGCGCTGCCGAGCAGGACGGCGGCCTTTTCGCGAGCGGCGCGGAGGACGGCCATGTCGCGGGCATTGTAGCGCGGCGCCTCGTCCTGCTTGTAGGAACCCTCGTGCTCCTCATCCACGATGATGATGCCGGGATTTTCGACGGGGGCGAAAATCGAGCTGCGGGCGCCGATGACGATGCGGGCGTGGCCGCTGTGGATCTTGTGCCATTCGTCGCGGCGCTCCCCCTCCGAGAGGTGGCTGTGGAGAACGGCGATGCGGGTTTGGATTTCGGCGAAGCGGGACTTGAAGCGCTCGACGGTTTGCGGGGTGAGGGCGATTTCGGGGACGAGCACGAGGGCGGTGCGGCCTTTGTCCAGCGCGTGGCGGATGGCGCGAAGGTAGATTTCGGTTTTTCCCGAACCGGTGACGCCGAAGAGGAGAATGGGCTTCTCGGGTTTTTCCATCGTCTCCACCACGGCCTGGAGGGCCTCTTCCTGGGCGGAGTTGAGAGTGGGTGCGGGTGCGGCGATGAATTCGCCCGCGTAGGGGTCGCGCTCGATGATGGCTGCTTCGATGACGGCGAGACCGTTTTTTTCGAGGGTGCGAAAAACGCTTTCGGAGACGCCGGATTCGGCGGCGGCTTTTGAAACAAGGAGAGGTTTGTCCGCCTGCAGCAGGGTGCGCAATGCAGCGGCCTGGCGTGGGGCGCGGCGCTCGAGAGCGTCGAGTTCGGCCTCGGCGATTTCGCGTGCCGGGCGGACGGTGTTCTGGCGTTTGGCGGCGACATTGCCGTCCCGCACCGCCACGGGCAGGACGCTGCGGACGGCGGTTTCGAACGCGCAGCAATAATAGTCCGCCATCCAACGGGCGAGTTCCAGCAGTGCCGGGCGGACCATGGGTTTTTCATCCAACAGGCCGGCGATGTCGCGCACGGTGGTGAATTCGGTCGAAGCGCAGATTTCCAAGACCGTGCCGGAAATGAGGCGGGTGCGGACGGGGATGCGCACACGCGAACCGACGCCGATGGCTGCGCGCAGTGGCTGAGGCACACCGTAATCGAGAATTTTCCCCGCAGCCTGGTCGGGGAGCACGCGCACGAACATGGGGGGACTATCCATTTCGCGGATTGGGCGGACAAGCCTGGCGCGGTTTGGTGGAGCCATGGGGATTCGAACCCCAGACCTCCTCAATGCCATTGAGGCGCTCTACCAACTGAGCTATGACCCCGCGGAGGCGTGAAAACTGCTCCATCGCGCGGGCGAGATCAAGAAGGAATCCGTCAGGCGCCGGCGGTGGGCGCGTCGCTGATGGCGTCAAGGAGCACGCGGATTTTTCCGAAGTCGCGTTTGTGGGGCGTGAGGACGATCCGGGGCATGTGGTGCAAATGGTGGTCGTCACTCTCCTCCTCGAGCGCGCCGGTCTGGACGATGCGGCCGGTGGCGAGCAGGGCGGAGAATTTTTCGTTGAGTTCCGCAAGACCAGCGGGCGTGAGCGCGTGCTGGATGCGGATGACCATTTTTTCGCGGACCCAGCGGTAGGAATGGAAATTCCGGT
>JBMOIA010000114.1:0-4671 GCA_049317565.1 Terrimicrobiaceae bacterium
AAAAAATCACCCAAGCCGCTCCAGCAGCGGTGCGAGCGTGTTGCGGGGGGCGAAAATAGTGCGGGCCAACCCTGCGGCGCCAAGAGAATTTGCTTCCTTGTCGGATTCCACTTCGCGGATTTTTTCAGCGGCCCCGGCCACATCTTGAAACGCCCAAAAACCTGGCTGCGGTTCCACGACGGCGGTCCATCCGGTATCCTGAAGCAGGACCGGACGGCCGAGAGAGAGGTAAACCATGCTGCGGTCGCTGATCCACCCGCCGCGGGAAACGACATACCCGCCCTTGGCAACGCCGATTTCCCCGGAAGAGCCGGCGATGAAGCGCAAATAGGAATCCACGCTGCGGCAGACCTCCGAACTCCGTGCGAGTCTCCATCCGTTTCCAACAAACGCCTCGTAGTCTTCCCAACCGGGCTCGAGGTCGCTTGCAATCGTGAAACCCGCCCCGCCAGAATTTCGTGGCAGCGGCGCGATGGCTTGCAGGCTCCCCCTCTTGCCGCCGAAAACCAACCCGTCCCAAACCAGATCGCTGTAGCCATACCAGTGGGCGACCGTGGACCAAGTGCCGTGCCGGTCCGTCCCGCCGGCGGCCTTCAACCTGCGCGCCCAACTCTCGGCCGAAACCGCAGGCAATAGTGGAATCCAATCCCGGCCGCTCTGCGGCAGGCGCAAATCCGCCCCGCGGAAATTCGTCCCCACCGTGAAAAATAGATCGTGCCCCGCGAAATTCATGTCGCTCCCGCAAACCGCCGACCACAGTTGCGTGAATCCCGGGTCCACATCGAGGTAGCACTTGCGTGCGCGCCTTCCGAGCAGATCGAGCCGTTTGAATTGTCCGGAATAGTTCAGAAAAAAATCCGCCCCGGCCGCGAAATCCCGCATCGCTTCGAGGTCGGGGCTTTGGCCGTTGACGAGCAGGCACTGCCGGTCCGACAGCCCGAACTCCGCCGCCGTCTCGTGCCAGAATTTCTCCTGTGGGCTGTGTTGCGCCCCGGCTTCGGGCGGTTCGATTTCATCCCCGTCAATGTGCTCGGTGATCCAGACATCCCAGCCGAGTTCCCGCAAAGCGAGGACCCAATTCATGACGGCGCAAGTGTGCCCGGCCGAGGACCGGGGGCAGCGCGCGAGGACGACTCCGAGGATTGCCTTCAAAATCTTGCAGCCTGCCTATTCCAACCGCGCGGGCAGGGCAAGCCGCGCGCCGCGCCGCCCCATGATCCAAGCGATCCCGATGCAGGCTTCGTAAAGCAGGCACATCGGCACTCCCATCAGCAAAAGCGTCACAATGTCGGAGGTCGGCGTGATCACCGCCGCGAAAACAAAAATCACCACCACCGCGAAGGCCCGCGTTTTGCGCAGGTGCGCATGGTCCACAATCCCGAGCTTCACCAGCAAAAGCACCGCGAGCGGGAGTTCGAATGACAATCCAAATGCGATGATGAATTGCGTCGTGAAGGAGTAATACTCGCGCACCGTCCAGGTCGGCTGCCAGTTCATCGCTTTCGCGTCCTGGAAGAAAAAATCCAGCGCCTGCGGCAAAACCACAAAGTAGGCGAACGCCCCGCCGAGCAGAAACAACCCGGACCCCAAAAGCGCCGCCGGCAGGATCAGAGCCTTCTCCTTCGGGGTGAGGGCGGGCAGCACGAATTCCGCCAGAAACAAAACCAGAAAAGGAAATGCCAGCACCATCCCGCCGTAGAATGCCAACTCGAGGGAGATCGTGAACGAATCGGCCACGCCGAGGGATTGCAGGTTCGCCGCGCGTGAGGGATCCACGCCCACAAGCGGCCGCTGGACCACGGCTGCCATCTCCGAGCGGAAAAGGAATGCCAGCACCATTCCGGCAATGACGGCGCCGGCGATTTTCACGATCGTGAACCGCAGGTCCTCGAGGTGGGAAATAAACGGCTTGGGCTCGTCCCCCCGGTCGCGGAAGGCGAAAAGTTTTTCGAGCATCATCCGGCCAACGCCTTCTTCCACCGCGCCAGTTCGCGGGCCACATTTTCCGGCGAAGGCGCCCCGGGAGCCTTACGCGCGGCGAGGGCGGAGCGCAGGTCGAATGTTTTTTCCACGATCTCCCGCGTGAGCACCGGCGAGGCCGCAGCGAAATCCTCTTCGGCCAGGCGGTGCAGAGGCACATTCCTTTTTCCAGCAAGCGCCACGAGCCCGCCCACGATTTCATGGGCTTTGCGGAACGGCACGCCGCCCTCCACGAGCCGGTCGGCCAGGTCAGTGGCGAGCAGCAGTGGGTCGGAAGCCGCCTCGAGCGTGCGCTCCTCGCGGAGCGAGGCCCCGTCGAGCATCTCGGCGAAAATGGCCAGTGTGTCAGAGGCGGTTTTCACGGAATCGAAAACCGGCTCCTTGTCTTCCTGCATGTCGCGATTGTAAGTGAGCGGAAGCCCTTTCATCACCGTGAGGAGCGCCATGAGGTTGCCATAGAGCCGCCCGGTTTTCCCGCGGGCGAGTTCCGCGATGTCGGGGTTCTTTTTTTGCGGCATCAGGCTCGATCCCGTCGTGTGCCGGTCGCCGAGGGCGATGAACCCGAATTCCGCAGATGCCCATAAAACCACATCCTCGCTCAGGCGCGAAATGTGCATCCCCAGGATCGCGATGGCCGCCAGCGCCTCACAGGCGAAATCCCGGTCTGCCACGGCGTCCATGCTGTTTGTCGTGACCTTGGAAAAGCCCAGCTCCGCCGCCACCGCGGCGCGGTCGAGTTCGATCGTGGACCCAGCAATGGCGCCTGAGCCAAGCGGGCAGGCATCCATCCGCGCCTCCGCATCCGCAAAGCGCCCGGCGTCCCGCTCGAGCATTTCGACATAAGCGAGCAAATGGTGCGCGAACAAAACCGGCTGCGCCCTTTGCAGGTGCGTGTAGCCGGGCACCACCGCCCCGCTGTGCCGGTCGGCAAATCCCACGAGCGAACGCTGCAGTCCACGGATTTTTCCGCGCAACCCCGCGCAAGCCGCCCGCAGCCACATCTTGAAATCCACCGCCACTTGGTCGTTGCGGCTGCGCGCCGTGTGGAGCTTCGCCCCAGCCGCACCGATCCTTTCGGTGAGGGCCGCCTCGATGTTCATGTGCACATCTTCGAGGTCCCGCTTGAAAACAAATTTTCCCTCCACGATCTCGGTCCCGATTCTCCGCAAGCCACCCTCGATTTTTTCAAATTCCCCCTGCGTGAGGATTCCCGCCTTCAGCAACGCCCGCGCATGAGCCACGCTGCCCCGGATGTCCTCGCGGTGGAGTTCGCAGTCGAACCCCACCGATTCGCCGTATGCCTTCAGCAACCCGCTCGGGTCTTCTTCAAACCGCCCCTTCCACATGGCGCGTCAGGCTGGCGCCCCCCCCGCGGCCTTGCGGCATGTCCCGTGCCTTTGCAACTCGTCGCAGCGCGCCTCGATTTTCACCATTTTGGTGGTCGGCGAAAATCCCATCCGCCGCGTGATGCAGTTTTCTAAAAGTTCCATGTTCACATCCTCGAATTCGAAAATCCCTTTGCAATCGACGCAAACGAGGTGGTTGTGCGTCGGGTGCTCGAGAAAGTTCGGGTCGTAGATTTTCGTGTCCCCGCCGAGGTCGAGTTCCCGCAGGAGCCCGCTTTCCACCAGCAGTGGCAGTGTGCGGTAAACGGTCGCCCGCGAAACGGAGCGGTCGATTCCCCGCGCCATCTCGAGCAGCTTTTCAGCAGTGTAGTGCTCGGTCGTTCCGAACGCCGCCTCGATGATCGCATCGCGCTGAGTGGTTTTTCGCAGACCCCTCCCGGCAAGAAAGCCATGCAGGACCTCGCGCACGCTCTCGCGGGGAATTGTTGCCATCGGCCGCAGGCTAACGGCGCCCCCGCGCGAGTCAAGGCGGTCGGGGGAAGTGCCAGGGAACCACGGCAAAGAAGAGCTGGCTACCGTTGCTGCATTCCTGCCCTGGCGGGGTTTGCCGGTCCGCAGTCCATGGCCCCTGGCGTCTGGAACCTACACCGCCAAGGTCAGCGCGGGCAAACGGCAAAATCCCCCCACGGCTTGCCCGCGCCCGCCTCGCGTGTTCAATTCCACACCATGCCCACGCCCGACCAAGACTCCATCCGCGCCGCCCTCGCCACCGTCAAATACCCGGGCTTCTCCCGCGACATCGCCTCGTTCGGGATTATCAAAGACATCACCTCCGAGGGCGGCTCGATCGGCGTCCAACTTGTCCTCTCAACAAACGACACCGCCATCGCGAAAAAAATTCACGCCGACTGCACAGCTGCATTGCAAGCCCTTCCCGGAGCCACCCGCGTGGATGTTCGCATCGACATCCAGGCCCCCGCCGCACCCACCGGCGCCACCGGTCCTGCCCGCATCGATGGCATTCGCCACACCATCGCTGTCGCCAGCGGCAAGGGCGGCGTGGGCAAATCCACCGTCGCCGCCAATCTCGCGCTCGCCCTCGCCCGATCGGGCGCCTCCGTTGGGCTCTGTGATTGCGATATCTACGGCCCCAGCATCGCCCTCATGTTCGGCGGCGCGAACGAACGCCCCACCGCCGACGACGAGAATCGCATCATTCCCATTCGGCGCCACGGCGTCTCGCTCATGTCGATGGGCTACCTGCTCGACGACCACTCGCCCGCCGTGCTGCGCGGCCCCATGGTCACCCGCTACACCCAGCAATTCCTCCGCCAGGTCGCCTGGG
>JBMOIA010000115.1:0-4662 GCA_049317565.1 Terrimicrobiaceae bacterium
ACGGAGACATAGAACCAGGATGGGAATGTCCAGCGGGCCCAGGCTCGGTGGCGTTCGAAGCGGCCTTTGATGGCGTGGGTCATCGTAACGAGAATGAGGGGAACGATGACGATCGCGAGGATGATGTGCGAGATGAGCATCCCATAATAGAATGTGCGCCAGAATCCTTCACCGCCGAAGGGCGTGTGCACGCCTTGGACGAGAATTTTGTGCAGGACATAGCAGACGAGGAAAACGCAGGAGACGACGAACGCGCCGACCATGCAGTTGCGGTGGGCGATTTTCCGTTCGGACTTGATGAAAACAAAACCCGCCGCGAGGAGGAGGGTGGAGATGCCGTTGAGGGTGGCGTTGAGGGCGGGGAGGTCCGAGACGCTCATTGCGGCGTCTTCCGGCTGTCAAGTCGCCGGCAGGTATCGGCGATATACCAGACAAGACCCGTCACGATGGCGAGGACCACGGCGAGCATTCCCACAACGCCCCAGGAGAGGGCGATGCCTGCGGTGACTGTTTGCGGTTCCGGCGGGCCGCTGGCACCGGGGGCGCGGCAACCAACGCATGCGAACGCCGAGGGTAGTTGCAACAGGAGAAAAACTGCGAGGAGTGCCGTGGCTTTTTTCATTTTTGCGATGCGGGATTTTCGCGCAAAAGCTCGCCGATGTCCACCATGAGCTTCTGGACGGCTTCGGGATCCAGCCCTTCCTGGTATCCGCGCAACCAGCCTTCGCCATCCACGAGGACGATGCGCGTGGAGTGGGCAGGAGTGCCGTCGGGTTCGCGCGAGATGGGCTGGAGAAGCCCCTTCACGACGACATCGTTGATGGCGGCGGGCGTGCCGGTGAGGAATTGCCAATGCGCGGGGTCGGCCCCGAGGGATTTCCCGAATTCCGCGAGCACGGTCGGAGTGTCGTATTCCGGGTCCACGGTGAAGCTGACGAGTTGGACCTCACCGCGGGCTTTTTTGAGCTTGGTGTTGAGTTCCGCCATGCGCGCGGCGGTGACGGGACAAGGTCCCTTGCAGCGGGTGAAGATGAAATTGGCCGCCCAGATTTTTCCCTTCAGCGAGTCGAGGGTGACGGTTTTCCCGGTCTGGTCGGCGAGTTCGAACGGCGGGACCTTGGAAATGCGGTCGAGGTTCGGACCCGCGGCAGGCGGGGTGGTTTTTTTCAGGCTGACATAGGCGAGGGCGATGAGCCCCGCGGCTGCGAGGAAAACAACAACCCATGCGAAGCGCGGAATCCCAGGCCGCGCCGGGGCGTCAGACATAGTAGAGCAGCGTGAGGACCACGATCCAGACAGCGTCAACGAAGTGCCAGTAGAGGGCCACATTCGCCAGAGCGGTGTGGTGCACGGGCGTGAAGCATTTCGTCAGCGCCTGGCGCAGGAAGCACCAAACGATGAGCAACACGCCAATGGCGACATGGAGTCCGTGGAATCCGGTGATGAGGAAGAAACTCGAACCGTAAATGCCGCCGGTGTTGAACCAGAGCCCTTCGTGGTGAAGGTGCCACCACTCGTAGCACTGGATGCCGACGAAGAGGGAACCCAGGAAGATCGTCACGGCAAGCCAGCCGAGGCCGGACTTGCCTTTGTTCACCGCGACCTCGGCCATGTGGAAGGTCACGCTGCTGGCAAGGAGGAAGATGGTGTTGACGGATGTGAGGAAGACGGGGAGAGGCGGAATGCCTTCGCCGCGTGGCCATGCGTAGCCGGCCTGCCATGGGAAGCCGACCTCCGCCCAGCGCAACACGAAATACCCGCCGAGCAGGCCGGCGAACAACATGCCCTCCGAGATGAGAAACATGATCATTCCGAATTTGGCGGTGGCAGGCGGGGCGCCGGCGTGGCCGTGGTGGGAATCGTGCGTCAATGCGGCTGTGGACATGGTGCGTGTGTCTTATTTAAGGCGCGATCATCGGACCGCGAAGATTCATCAGTATCAAAACCAGCGCGGTGAGTGAAACAGCAAAAACCCACAGGAAAACCATGAGGCGAATATTGCGCGGGCGGTGTTGGTTTTTCATCGCTGGGTAGCGACCACCAACCCGAGGAGGAGCGGGAGGTAAAGGATGGATCCGAAAAAGAGGTTGCGGGCGGAGGCGCGGTCCCGGCGCATCAGGAAGATCACCGAGAGCGTGGCGAACCCGGCGCCGAGGGCCAGCGCGCCGAGGAAATAGGCAGCGGTGTTGAAGCCCATGGCCCATGGCATGAGCGAGGCGAGGAGCAGGCAGACGGTGTAGAGGAGCGCCTGACGGGAGGTGGCACGGCCTTCGGGGTCGCCGGCGGTGAGCATCACGCAACCGGCATCCGCGTAGTCGTCGCGATACATCCAGGCGATGGCGAGGAAGTGCGGCATTTGCCAGAACCACAGGATCGCGAAAAGGAGTCCGCCCTCGAGGTCGTATTGGCCGCGCGCGGCGACCCAGCCGATCAGCGGCGGCAGCGCGCCGGGGATGGCGCCGACGAGCGTGTTGAGAGAACTCATCCGCTTCATCGGGGTGTAAACAAGGATGTAGATCGCGATGGTGGCGAACGCCAGGAAGGCGGCGCGCGGGTTGGCGAAAAGCCACAGGACGGCGATGCCGGCGGCGGAAAAGAGCAGCCCAAAGAGGAGGGCGTCCTGCGCCTGCATGCGGCCGGCAGGGAGCGGGCGGTTGCGCGTGCGCTTCATGCGCGAGTCGAGGTCACGCTCCCACCATTGGTTCAACGCGGCGGCTCCGCCCGCGCAGAGGGCGGTGCCGATCAGCGTGGCGGAAAGCAAGACCCAGTCGAACGGTCCGCGCCATCCGGCGAGGAAACCCACGAGAGTTGTGATGAGGACGAGGAACGAGAGCCGGGCTTTGACGAGTTCCATCACATCGCCGTGCAGCGAGGTTTTGCGGTCTTCGGTGGCGATGGCGGCGGACTTCATACGGTGCGGGCGTGTTCGGGGTTCGGAATGGTGTCAGGAATCGCGAAGCGCCCCGCCTGGTTTCCGCGGCAAAGGCGGAAGCAGAAGATAACGCCGAAGAGGAGCGTGAGGGCGCCGAGCGCCATGTGGAGCGTGGCAACATCAGCCGCCTTGTTGGACCAGATCGTCCATGCCCCGAGGAAAACCTGCGCGACGACCATCGCGAGCCAGACGAGGCTCCAACCAGCCGCGGAGCGGGCGATCGGATTCGAAAACGCGCGCCATGCCACGGCGGCAACGGCCGCGAGGATCAGCACCGCAACAAACCGGTGGACCATTTGCACCCAGATAAATGTGGCGTTGGTGGGAACCTGTTCATCCGCGAGCCGCTTTTCGTTGATGGCGGCGATCGCGGCGGGCGAGGTGTCGGGGAGGATTTTCCCGTAGGCGAGCGGAAAATCGGGGATTGCCAGGCCGGCGTGCTCGTGGCGCATCGTCGCGCCGAGCCCGAGCTGTGCAAAGATGAGGACGGTGGCGGCGATGGCGGTGTTGCGCAACGCCGTGTCGGGAATGAACGAGTCCCATTCACGCCGCCGGAACCTCGCGCTGGTGGCGATGGCGAGGATTCCCATCACGCAGAAGAACGACTGCGCGAGTGTCCCGTGGAAAATTCCGATCTCGTCCTTGTAAAGCGAGACCCGCAGGCCGCCGAGCAGCCCTTGAATGCAAACCATGACAAATGCGATGAAGCCGAGGTTGCGAACCCAGCGGCGTTTTTCGGAGGCGAGCAACCACGCCGCGAGGATCATCGTCATCAAGCCCACTCCCGAGGCGATGAGGCGGTGGCTGTGCTCGTAGAAAATCCCGCCCACCCAGCCGGAGACCGGGAACAAAAACATGTTGTAGCCGTAGGTGGTCGGCCAATCCGGCACGGACATCCCGACACCCTTGGAGGTCACGATGCCGCCGCTCCAGAGCAGGACAAATGTGGCCACCAGCGTGACGACCGCCCAGGCGTGGATTCCGAGCGAAGCCCGCGCGGGCGGTGTGGTCGTGTCCCGCATCGGCACCAGAAATTTAGTGGGACTCGAGGCGCGCCGAGGCGGGCGCGGGTTCGTTTTGCGGCAGGTAATCGCGATCGATGCCCGGCACGCTGTATTCGTAGGGACCGTGATAAACGGTGGGCGTGGTGGCGAAGTTGCCGTGCCCCGGGGGCGATGCCACGGTCCACTCGAGGGTGTTCGAGTGCCAAGGGTTGTTCGGCGCCTTCTGCCCGCTGCGCAGGCTCATGACGACATTCCACAGGAAGAGGAAGGTGGAAAACCCGAGCCCGATCGCGCCGATGGTGCACAGCACATTGAGCGGCTGCAACTGGCGTAGATGCTCGTAAACGGTGGGATCCGCAATGCGGCGCATCATTCCACCGAGGCCGAGATTGTGCATCGGGAAAAAGGTCAGGTTAAAGAAGATGAGCGTCGCAAAGAAGTGCCACTTCCCGAGGGTTTCGTTCAGCATTTTTCCGAACATTTTCGGGAACCAGAAATACAGCGCGCCGTAGATCGCGAAGATGCTTCCGCCGAAGAGCACATAGTGGAAGTGGGCGACGATGAAATAGGTGTGGTGGACGAAGAGGTCCACCGGCGTGGACGCCATGAAGATGCCGCTGAGGCCGCCGATGACGAACATGGAGACGAACGCCAGCGCGAAGCACATCGCCGTCGTGAATTCGATCGAGCCGCGCCAGACGGTGCCCATCCAGTTGAAGGTTTTGA
>JBMOIA010000116.1:0-4617 GCA_049317565.1 Terrimicrobiaceae bacterium
CGGACCGCCTTCTCTTCTCGCCGTGGGAAAGATTTTTCCACCGGCGCTGGGGAACCGGCTCCGTGAACTGATACGAGCAACACTCACAAACCGGACCTCAGGGCGATTTTTTGTAGGGCATCTCTCCTGCGATAAAGAGCCGTGAAATCAGGCTTCCGAGGGACATTGGTAAAGTTCCTTTTTCAATCGGCATGGGTCTGTTCCATTGTTTGCCGGTGAAGATTTCGATCCTGCCGGCTGTGGTGGTTTTTATGTTGGGGCTGGCGATCGGGCATGTGGCGACCCGGTGGATGGGCTCGGGAAAAAACACGGTGCCGGAGGGTGGGATGGTGGCGGTTGGTTCGGCGGCTGCGGGCGCTGTTTCCCCAAGCGGTGCGGAGGGGATGGAGTTGGAAACGCGGGTGCAACCGATCGGCGGGGCGGAGTTGTTGGATTTTGCGGAGGGAGGCGTGGATCGGGATGGCTACCATGGCCAGATCGCCGCGCTCGCGCAAATCGAGGGCAGGATCGCGGCGTCCGATTTCAATTCCCTGGCACAGGCGGTGTCTTCGGCCCCGCCGGGCAGCGCCCGCGAAACCGCCCTGCGCGCCTTGGTGAAGGCCCATGCCGTGAAGGATCCTGCGGCGGTGCTGGCTTTTGCCGGGGGCTTGGAAAATGCGAGGGAGAGGGACATGGCGCTGCGCACGCTGTTTTCCACTTTGGCGAGAAATGATCCGTCAAAGGCGGTCGGCATGGCCTCGGGGCTGGCCGATTCCGAGGACCGGGCGGGGGCGTTGGGCGCGGCGGTCTCGGCCTGGGCGTCGCAGGACACAGCGGCGGCGCTCGCCTATGTGGCCAGCGGGGCGGAGGAGGGGATGCGGCCGGCGCTTTATCGCGACATCGCCATGCGCACCCGCGCCAACCACCGGCAGGTCTTCGAGGCGGTGGTGGCGAATGTGCCTTCGGGGTCGATGTTCGAGCAATCGGTCTATGGCGTTTTTTCGAATTGGGCGCGGGAGAATCCCCGCGAAGCCGCAGCAGCATTGGCGGAGCTGCCCGGCGGGTCGGTCTCGCTCTCGGCCACGATGCTGGTGGCGAGGCAATGGGCGGCTGCGGCGGGCGACAAGAAACCGGTTTTCGATTGGGCCCGTGGATTGCCCGAGGGCGATACGCGCACACTCGCGATGGACCGTGTTTTTGAAAACTGGGGACGGAGCGATGCCCCCGCGGCCCTTCTGGAATTCGACAGGCTTCCTGCCGCACAAAAGCAATCCGCCTCGCGGGCTTTGGCGGCGGGGTGGGGGAGGAAGGATCCGGAGGCGGCGTTGGGCTGGGCGCAGCGGCTTTCCGACTCCGGGCAAAAGACCGGCGCCATGCGTGCGGTCGTGGGGGCATGGGCAAAGACCCGCCCCCAGGAAGCGGCGCGACGGGTCTCCGCGATGCCGCCCGAGGAGCGTGCGGAAACCATGACCCCATTGGTCGAAAGTTGGGCCTCCCTCAATGCGGAGGATGCGGCCAAGTGGCTTATGGCCCAACCGGCGCAAGCGGGTAGGGATGGAGCGGTGCTCGCCCTCTCGAACCGTATTTCGCGCGAAGACCCCGAGGCCGGGTTCTCGCTAGCGGCGGGCATAGCCGACCCTCAAAAACGCCAAGCCGCCATGGTGCAAATCGGGAGGGAGTGGATGCGGGGAAATTCCGCCGAGGCGCGCCGCTGGATCGGTCAGTCAACCCTCCCCGAATCCGTCCGCAGCGAACTCCTGAAATAATCGTCCGCGCTCAAGCGGTTCCCGCCACAAAAACCAAGCCGGGGCTCGTGTTGAAATACTCCAGGCGGGCAGCGCGGCGGACGAGTGCCGAATTCAGGAGCGATAAGAGGGGGAGCCGGCAGTCGGATTCGAACCGACGACCGACGGTTTACAAAACCGTTGCTCTACCACTGAGCTATGCCGGCGGGCTACGGGAGGACTCATTCCACAATCGCCGGATGGGAGCAAGCGCGGGATTGAAATCAAGGCACCCCGGAAAAGTTACAGCCCGCCGCAGCGAATGCTACAGCGGGCTGTTGTTCCCCCCAGAACGGTTGTGAAGTTATCAGGGATTCGGAGGGGTGCAAGAGTTTTTTTGATTTTTTTTCAAAAAAAATTTCACCCCTGTTTGGGGAGGTTTTTTGAAGGCTCCCAGCCAAGCTGGAAGCGCTTCGCGAGCGGGTCCGATGCCGGAAATTTCTCAGCGCACGAGGCCGAGGCGTTGGCAGATTTCGCGCGTGGCGGTGGATTGGTTGAGCGTGTAGAGGTGGATGCCGGCGACGCCGTTGTCCAGGAGGTCGGCGCATTGCTCGGTGGCGTAGTGGAGGCCGATTTCGCGGACGGCTTCGGGGGCGCCGTTGGCGCGCTGGAGGGCTTTGAGGAGCTTGGCGGGGAAGCGGCTGCCGCCGGCGAGTTCGGCCATGCGTTTCATCGAGCCGAGGCTGGTGACGGGCATGATGCCGGCAATGATGGGGGCGTGGATTCCCGCCAGCGCGCAGCGGTCGCGGAAGTCGTAGAAATCGTGGTTGTCGAAGAAAAGCTGGGTGCAGATGTAGTCGGCGCCGGCGTCCACCTTCGCCTTGAGATAATCCATTTCGAGAAGGCGGTTGGGCGTGGCGGGGTGACCTTCGGGAAAGCCAGCAACTCCAATGCCGAAGCCGCGGGGATCAGGATGGCCGCGGAATTTTTTAATGAAGGAGACGAGAGCGGCGGCTTGGGGAAAGATGTCGCGCGAGTGGTCGTAATCGGGCTGGTCGCGGGGCGGATCGCCTCGGAGAGCGAGGATATTGCTCACGCCGGCGGCGGCGTAGCGTTCGAGGATGGCGGCGATTTCGGATTCGTTGTGGCCGACGCAGGTGAGGTGGGGAATGGGGTCGAGCGTGGAGGTGGTCTTGAGCCGCAGGACGAGGTCGTGGGTGAGTTCGCGCGTCGAGCCGCCCGCACCGTAGGTGACGCTGACAAAGTTGGGTTGGATTTTTTCGAGGTCCCGAATGGTGGTGTAGAGTTGCTCTTGGGACTCCGCGGTTTTCGGCGGGAAAAACTCGAAAGAGACAGTGGGCTTGCCGGGTTGGAGGATGTCGCGGATGTGCATGGGGTGGAGTTTTAAGTTTTAAGAATCGGAGCGAAGCGGAGAAAGACCGCCAGAGGCAGCCCGAAGGGTGAAATATCCATTCATCAATTAAGTGTTAAGTTTTTTCGCTTATGGATGGTGGTTCCACTCTGCGATCCGATCGATGCGCGGTTGGCAATCTTTTGGCTGAAGCGCCGATGTCCCCGTCAGCATGGCACAGATATGCAAAACCACGCCCTGCGCAATCCGCTTGCGATTTTTCGTCAGCGGTCTTCTCTCCATGCCTTCGCGGAAAATCTATCCCGGAGCCAGTTTCATATATATTTCGGTATTTTGTTCACATTATTCAAATGAATAATTGACAAAAAGCCACGAATTAGATAGAGTCTTCTCGCTCCATGAAACGGAATCTTTATGAGGAGTTGTGCGATTGGAAAATCTCGTCGCGGCGCAAACCCTTAATTTTGAGAGGGGCTAGACAGACGGGCAAGACCCATCTGCTCAAGGAATTTGGCAAAAAAGAATACGATGGCGTGGCGTATTTTAATTTCGAGGAAGATCCGCGCATGAAGGATTTTTTCACAGGCCGCCTGCAACCGTCGGCTCTTGTGGAGGCGCTGGGAATTTATCGAAAGGAGGCGATCAAGCCAGGCAGGGATTTGATCATTTTTGATGAAATCCAGGCCTGCAACGAGGCGCTGAACTCGCTGAAGTATTTTCAGGAGCAGGCGAACGAATTTCACATCGTGGCGGCCGGCTCGCTGCTTGGTGTCAAGCTCTCCCAGCCCATGTCCTTTCCGGTCGGGAAGGTGAATTTTTTGGATTTGCGGCCGATGTCGTTTCCCGAGTTTTTGGACGCCGTGGGCGAGTCGCGCTATCGGGCATTGATCGAGGCGAAATCCGATGCCGAACCATTTCTGGAGCCCTTTCACGAGGATTTGGTGGCTCTCTTGAAGCAGTATTACTTTGTGGGCGGCATGCCTGAAGCGGTGGAGTGCTTCGCCAAGACGCGCGATTTTTCCGAAGTGCGCACGATTCAGAAGGAAATCCTCGACGCCTATGTGTTGGATTTTGCGAAGCACGCCCCCACGAGCGACATCCCCAAGCTTATGCAGGTGTGGGATTCCATTCCGGCGCAACTGGCCCGCGAGAATCGGAAATTCCAGTTCACCGCACTCAAAAAAACCGCGCGCGCCCGGGATTATGATCACGCCATTCAGTGGCTCGAAAATGCCGGGCTCATTTTGCGATGTTTTCTGGTGAACAAGCCCGGCCTGCCCCTCTCGGCTTACGCGGACCGGAGCGCCTTCAAGGTTTACGCCCTCGATATCGGACTGCTCGGAGCGATGGCCGGACTCACGCCCGACATTCTTGTGCGGGGACACGATGTCTTTCAGGAGTTCAAAGGAGCCTTCATCGAAAATTATGTCGCCCAAACATTAGCCGCCCTTGGAAACGGCGGGCTGCACTATTGGAAAAACGAGGCTGGCACGGCCGAGGTGGACTTCCTTTGGCAATCCCCCCACGGCCATATCCTGCCTC
>JBMOIA010000117.1:0-4516 GCA_049317565.1 Terrimicrobiaceae bacterium
TCATCGTCACCATCGACGATTGCAAAACCGCGAACGGCATCGTCGTCCGCCCGATTTATGAAGGCGACGAAGAGGTGGTCAGCCTCTCCACGCGCATCATCGGGCGCACCAGTTGCGAAACCGTCAAGGATCCCATCACCGGCAAGCCGGTTGTCAAAAAGGACCAACTGGTCGACGAAGAGATCGCGGCGGCACTCGAGAAAATCGGCCACGAGCAGCTCAAGATCCGCTCCGCCCTCACCTGCGAATCGCCGCGCGGCGTTTGCGTGAAGTGCTACGGCCGCAGCCTGGCCACCGGCGGCATGATCAAGCTCGGCGAGGCGGTTGGCATTATTGCCGCGCAGTCCATCGGCGACCCCGGCACGCAGCTCACGATGCGAACCTTCCACGTCGGCGGCGCAGCCAGCCAGACCTTCAAGCAGCCGATCATCAAGGCGAAGAACGACGGCACCATCCGCTTCAACGAACTCAAGGTCGTCGAAACCGTGGACAAGACCTTCGTCGTCCTCAACAAGAACGGCACCCTCACGCTCCACGCGAAGGACGGCCGCGAACTCGAGAGCTACAACATCGTCGTCGGCTCGGTCATTTCCATCGCAGACGGCAGCGCCGTGAAGAAGGGCGAAACCCTCGTGCAATGGGACCCCTACAATGTCCCGATCATCACCGAGAAGGCGGGCAAGATCGAATTCCGCGACATGATCCCCGGCGTCACGATCCGCCAGGAGGTGGACGAAGCCACCGGCGCCCGCGGCAATGTCGTCATCGAGCACAAGGAGGACCTCCACCCGCAGATCATCGTGGTGGACGAGGCGAAAAATGTCCTCGCCAGCTACTCGATCCCGGCCGGGGCGCACATCGAAGTCAAGGAGGGCGCGAAGGTGCCCGCCGGACAGCGCGTCGCCCGCACGCCACGGAAAATCGGCAAGACGAAAGACATCACCGGTGGTCTCCCGCGCGTGGCCGAGCTTTTCGAAGCCCGCCGCCCGAAGGACGCCTGCGACATCGCGAAGATCGACGGCGTTGTCGAAATCGGCGGCACCGTCCGCGCCAAGCGCCGACTCATCGTCAAGGATGTCGAAACCGGAGCCGAGGAGGAGCACCTCATTCCGCTCAACAAGCACATCATCGTCTTCAAGGGCGATTTCGTGAAGAAGGGCCAGCAACTCACGGAAGGCCCCGTGGTCCCGCACGAAATCCTCGACATCTGCGGCCCGCAGGAACTCCAGGAACACCTCCTCAACGAGGTGCAGGAAGTTTACCGTCTGCAAGGCGTCGAAATTAACGACAAGCACATCGAGATCATCGTCCGCCAAATGCTCCGCAAGGTGAAGATCACCGAGCAGGGCGACACGAATCTCCTCTGGGGAGACCAGGTGGACCGCCTCGCCTTCGAGGCCGAGAACGAGGCCGTGGTCGAGAAGGGCGGCAAGCCCGCCGAGGCCAGCCCCGTGCTGCTCGGCATCACGAAGACCGCGCTCGAAACCGACAGCTTCATTTCCGCCGCGTCGTTCCAAGACACCACGCGCGTCTTGACCGAGGCAGCCACACTTGGCAGGGTGGACAAGCTCCGCGGCTTTAAGGAAAACGTGATCATGGGTCACCTCATCCCGGCCGGCACCGGGTTCGAGGTCAACCGCAAAGTCGAAATCGTTTCGATCGGCTCCGCCTTGGAATCGGGCTCTAAGGAGGAGTCCAAAAAAGCCAGCTAACCCACTCACAAAATGCCAGCAGAAACAGACCATCAACAGAATGTCGCAGTCATGACCGAACTCCTTGAGGCCGGCGTCCACTACGGCCATCAAACCAAGCGTTGGAACCCGAAAATGCGGGGCTACATCCTCGAGGAGAAGAATTCGATCTACATCATCGACCTCGCCCTCACCATGGAGCAGCTCCAGCAGGCAACCACCTACCTCCGCGACACCATCAAAAACGGCGGGAAAATCCTCTTCGTTGGAACCAAGAAGCAGGCGCAGGAAGCGGTCCGCGAGGCCGCCGAGGCCACCGGCCAGTTTTTCGTCAACCAGCGCTGGCTGGGCGGAACGCTCACCAACCTCGCCACCATCCGCCGCAGCGTCGGCCGCCTCAAGGAAATCCAGGCCCTCGAGAAATCCCCGGCTTTCTCCAAGATCAACAAGGCCGAGGCTTCCTCGATCCGCCGCGAGGGCGCCAAGCTCCTCCACAACCTCGGAGGGATCGTCGAGATGGCGAAACTCCCGGATGCGATCGTCATCATCGACACCATCCGCGAGGAAATTGCCGTGGCCGAAGCCAACAGGCTCGGAATCCCCGTTGTGGCTATCGTGGACACCAACAGCGACCCGGACAAAATCGAGTATCCCATCGCCGGCAACGACGATGCGATCCGCTCCATCCGCGTGATCCTCTCGAAGCTCGTCGAGTCCATCCTCGAGGGCAAGGGAACGCGCGGCAAATCCGCCCGCACGCCCGAACTCGCCGCGGTCTCCGAATAGAGTCTTAAGTTTTAAGCCGCACCGAAATCACAGTCCGTGTCGGTTTCGAACCTCAAACTTGAAACCCGGGACTCCCGAGGACCCTGCCGGCTTAGCGCCAAAAACAACTTAAAACTTAATCCTTAAAACTTAAAACTTCCAACCCATGTCCGAAATCTCCGCCTCACTCGTCAAGGAACTCCGCGAAAAAACCAACGCGGGAATGATGGATTGCAAGCGCGCGCTCGTTGAGGCCGCCGGTGATCTGGCCAAGGCTGAGGAAATCCTGCGCAAGAAAGGCATCGCCAGCGCCGGAAAAAAATCCTCCCGCGTGGCCAAGGAGGGCATCGTGGCCTCCTACATCCATCTGCAAGGGAAAGTCGGCGTATTGGTCGAGATCAACTGCGAGACGGACTTTGTGGCCAAGAACGAAATCTTCCGCGAATTCGTCAAAGATATCACCCTGCACATCGCCGCTGCGCATCCGCTTTACGTCTCGCGTGAACTCGTTCCCGACAACCTCATCCACGCTGAACGCGAAATTTTTGCCGCCCAAGTGGCGAACAAGCCGGCCAACATCGTGGACAAGATCGTCGATGGAAAGATCGACAAGTTCTATAGCACGGTGTGTTTGCTGGAGCAGGCTTTCATCAAAAATCCTGATCTCAGCATCAAGGATTTGGTGAACTCGAAGATTGCGGAACTCGGCGAGAATATCGTGATCCGCCGCTTCACCCGCTACATGATCGGCGAGGATCTCGGCGAGCGATAAGCGTGCTCCGTGCCGGCCAGGGGGCCGGGACCGCCGCTTGCGCAGACACCCAATCTGGCGCTCTGTGATTCTCATCAGCGCTTGCCTGCCTCTCCGGGTCAGACCGCCGGTTTGAATTCCTCGAGAGCAACGGGACGACAGACCGCATTCACCGGCCAGAGATTTCTCTGCGGGGTGCCGTCGAGAGGAACGGGTAGCGGGCGAGTTCGTTGATTTCACGCGGGAGGCGGTTGATGTCCACCTTGCTCATGGCTAGGCGGGGCGATTGACGTTCTTGTAGCACAGGTAGCTGGCGGGCATGTCGCCCATGGCCACGAACCATTGCGGGCAATAGGGAGTCATCCAGATCACGTCGCCCTCTTTCACCGGGTAATAGTTTTCTTCCAGTCGGTAAACGCCCTGACCCGAATGGCGCTAAGTTAAGCCCCAACGGGGCTCAATCCCCTAGCCCTGGGTTGCGGAGCTACCCAGGGATCTCGAGGAAAAACAACGATCTGCCCTGCAAGGGCTGCATCCCAAGCCCGTCTGAACTTAGCGCCATTCCGCCCTGACCCCCGAGCATGAGCAGTCCGTGCTCCATGATGTGCGTCTCGACGAAAGGAAGAGTGGCGCCCGGTTCGTAGGTGAAAATATTGAGAGCCAGGTCGTAGCGGAAATCCTCCGGCAGCAGGGTTTTCCGCAGGGCCCGCGGGTTTCCGAGGAACGGTTTTCCCTTCACTGTTTTGGCGTCGCCGAAAAGCGCCGCGGGAGCTTTGCTGCCCTCCAGGGGTTCGAAGACCTTGCGGAAGCAGGTTACGGCCGTTCCGGATCGGGCCGAGGAAAATTCCAACGCATGGCCAGCCGGGCAAAAGGCATAGCCGCCGGGACCGAAGATCCGGGTTTCCGGGCCGATGCGAACCTTGCAGGCGCCGGCCTGGACAGCGAGGGCCGTCTCGATCCCATCAGCCGGCAGCAGGGCCGATCCGTGCGCGGAAAAACGAATGAGCAACTGCGTGAGGTTGGCCCCCATGGCCGGGGAGATGAGAAAGTAGGGAGTTGAGAAACCTGGCAGCGCACCGGGCACATGGCCGTCGTCAGCGATCAAGGCATGGCGGGCGGCAACCCGTGTGCGGGTGTCCCCGAATAGTGCGCCATCCCTTTCTCTCCATCATAAATCCCTCATTCCGTCACGACTCCAAGGTCATCTTGCGAAAGTTTCAAGCGGGCACTGCGGACGGCGGGGCTTTTCTGGCGAACTGGAGTTCGTGCAGATGGCTGTAGATTCCGCGTTGTTGCAGGAGTTCGTCAT
>JBMOIA010000118.1:0-4475 GCA_049317565.1 Terrimicrobiaceae bacterium
TGTCGACGCCGTCCTCGCCCTCTGCGCCGAATGGCGCCACCGCCTCGCCGCCTCCAGCTTCCGCGAAAACCCCTGGTCCCCCGCCACCGCCCCCACCATCCATCCAACACCCTGACCCGCTTTGCACCTCTTGAAAAAATCCGCCGCCTGCTAACCTTCCCCGCATGACAAAAAACGATCGCGTTGTTCACACGCGCACTCCGCTCTCCCTGTGGATCAAGGCCGTCTCGCTCGGCCTCCTCGCCCTTGCCCTTGTGCTCGCCGCGACATGGCAGTTCGGCGCCACCATCACCGCCGCGAAAATGACCGGAACCATTGTCGCGAAGGAATTCAAACCGCTCGAGAATCCCGAGAACCAGATCACCCTCAACAAAGACAAATCCCTCCGCACCGACCGCGTGGACGGCGATTACATCATCACCGTCGAGGTCCCGCAAAAGGATGGCACGAAACGCGCGTTCACCGTCTGGCTCAATGACAAGACGCGCTACGACGCCCTCCAGGTCGGCGATTCCTTCGATGTCGGCCCCTACCTTGTCCGCGATTGATCTCCGCGCGTCCTTGAACAAAATGCCCGATCGCCTGTCTCAAAAAATCCAGGCGACCCAAAACCGCACAGCCCGAACATGAGTATCAACACTTCCGAAATCACCCAACTCGTCCAAGAAAACCGCCGCTGGGTCGAGCCGCTCGTCAACGAAGTCTCCCGCGTCGTCGTCGGCCAAAAAATCCTCGTCCACCGGCTCCTTATCGGACTCCTCTCGAACGGCCATGTCCTCCTCGAGGGCGTCCCGGGTCTGGCGAAGACCCTCACCGTCCGCACGCTGGCGAATTCCATCCACACCGGCTTCCAGCGCCTGCAGTTCACGCCGGACCTCCTGCCTGCCGACATCATCGGCACGCTCATCTACAACCCGCGCGACGGCCAGTTCACCACCAAGCTCGGCCCGATTTTTTCGAACCTCATCCTCGCCGATGAAATCAATCGCGCCCCGGCGAAGGTCCAGTCCGCCCTGCTCGAGGCCATGCAGGAGCGTCAGGTGACCATCGGCGAACAAACCTTCGCACTCCCCGATCCCTTCCTCGTCCTCGCCACACAAAACCCGATCGAGCAGGAAGGCACCTACCAACTCCCCGAGGCGCAGCTCGACCGCTTCATGCTCAAGGTCCATGTCGGCTACCCCACCCGCGAGGAGGAACGCTCGATCCTCGATGCCATGGCCACCTCCGCCCCGCGCCTCGGCGTCACCGCTGTGGTCGGACCCGACGAAATCATCCGCGCCCGCTCGATCGTGAATGACATCTATGTGGACGATCGCGTGAAGGATTACATCGTGAACATCGTCTGGGCCACCCGCGACCCGGCCGCCGCCAAACTCAAGCTCGACGGCATGATCCGCTACGGCGCCTCGCCCCGCGCCACCATCTTCCTCACTCTCGCCGCAAAGGCGAACGCCTTCATCGCCGGCCGCGGCTATGTCACGCCGCAGGATGTCAAAAGCGTGGGCCTCGATGTCCTCCGCCACCGCATCGGCGTCAGCTACGAGGCGGAGGCCGAGTCCGTCACCACTGAGATGGTCGTCGAGCAAATCTTCGCCGGCGTCCCCGTCCCTTGACCCAAGCCGAAAACGGATCCGTTCCGTTTCGAAGCCCATGACGCGCGACCCGAAGGAAATCCTCAAAAAAATCCGCCGCATCGAGCTCCGCACCCGCCGGCTCGTCAATTCGGTCTTCGCCGGGCAATACCACAGCGTCTTCAAGGGCCGCGGCATGAATTTCGAGGAGGTCCGCGAATACGCGCCGGGCGACGAGATCCGCTCGATCGATTGGAATGTCACCGCGCGCATGAACGCCCCCTACATCAAAAAATTCACCGAGGAGCGCGAACTCACCGTCATGCTCGTCGTGGATGTCAGCGCCTCGGGCATGTTCGGCAGTGTGGACCTCAGCAAGCGCGAACTCGCCGCTGAGGTAGCATCCATCCTCGCGTTCAGCGCGATCAACAACAACGACAAGGTCGGCCTCATCCTCTTCACCGGCTGTGTCGAACTTTTCATCCCGCCGAAAAAAGGCCGCCTCCACACGCTCCGCCTCATCCGCGAGATGCTCTACTTCGAGCCAACCGGCCGCGGCACCGACCTCGCCGGCGCGCTCGATTACATGAATCGCGTCCTGCCCCGCCGCTCGGTCGTGTTCCTCATCTCGGACTTCATGGCGGAGGGTTTCGAAAAATCCCTCACCGTCACCAGCCGCCGCCACGATGTCGTTGCCATGCCGGTCTCCGACCCCGGCGAGGACGAACTCCCCGATGTCGGCATCGTCACACTCGAGGACGCCGAAACCGGGGAGCAAATCGACATCAACACCTCGAGCCGCTCCATCCGCCGCGGGTTTCACGAGGCGAATGAAAACCGCACCCTCGTCCTCGAACGCCTCCTCCGCACCCGCCGCATCGATGTCGTCCCGCTCTCCACCGGCAAGGACTACCTCATTGCCCTCCGCTCGTTCTTTGAACAACGCGAGCGCCGCCTCGCCGCATGAACCCTGCCGGTCCAGCCATGGCGCCCGCAGCCACGCCGGTGCCCATTCACGACATCGCCGGCCCGGTCGCATTCTGGCCCTACCCGCTGTGGATGACCATCGCCATGGCCGTATTCCTCGCGCTTGTCCTCGGCGCCCTCGTCCTCGCGGCGAAAAGCCTTCTCTCCCGCAAGGCCCCGCCGCCCACCAACCGCCAAAAAGCCCTCGCCGCCCTCGAAAAACTCCGTGCCGGCACCGCGGGGGCCGACCCCTACGCGTTTGGTGTCACCGTTTCGGATTCCATCCGCACCTACATCCGAGCCGAACACGGCCTCGGCGCCACCACGCAAACCTCCATCGAATTCCTCGAGTCCATCCGCTCGAACCCTGTCTTCACCGAAAATGAAAAAGAGGGGCTCGAGGCATTCTTGAACCGCACCGACCTGCTGAAGTTCGCCCGCACCGCCGCTGGCGAGGCCGAACTCCTCGACCTTCTTGACATCGCCGCCCGGCTGGTCCGCGGCGAGGCCCAGTCGGCCAAACCCGCACAGCCCACTCAACCAGGGAAACCCGCCTGAACGCCATGTCCGGTTTCACCTTTGCAAATCCCTGGCTCCTCCTGCTCCTCCTCGCCATCCCGCTCATTGCGGTGTTGAAGGGCCGCTTCGGGGGAACGGCCGGTGTGGCGTTTTCGAACACCGCCATGCTCGCGAAAATCGGGCGCCGCCAGCGCTCGCGTGCCGGGGCGTTCCTCGCCGCCCTGTCCTACCTCGCCCTCGCCCTCTTCATCATCGCCCTCGCCCGGCCCCAACTCGGCCGCGTCACCACCCGCGTTCAAGCCACCGGCGTGGACATCATGCTCGTCCTCGATGTCTCGCGCTCGATGCTCGCGGAGGATTTCACCATCGGCAACCAGCGCTCAAACCGCCTCGAAGCCGTCAAACTCGTCACCGAACAATTCATCCGCGAGCGCCCGAACGACCGCATCGGCATTGTCGCCTTCGCCGGCCGCCCATACCTCGTCAGCCCGCTCACTCTCGACCACGATTGGCTCATCAGAAATCTCGAGCGGCTCCGCATCGGCCTCGTGGAGGACGGCACCGCCATCGGCTCCGCCATTGCCTCCGCCGCGAACCGACTCAAGGACAAGGAGGCGAAAACCAAACTCATCCTCCTCCTCACCGACGGCGACAACAATGCCGGCAAAGTCCAGCCACTCACTGCCGCTGAGGCCGCAAAAGCTCTCGGCATCCGCATCTACACCATCGGTGCCGGCACCGAGGGCGAGGCGCCGTTCCCGCTCCAAAACGCCTTCGGCCGCACCGTCTACAGGAATGTCCTCGTCAAATTCGACGAAAAAACCCTCGCCGACATCGCCGCGATGACCAATGGACGCTACTTCCGCGCCACCGACACCAATTCGCTCCGCACCATTTTTTCGGAAATCGACAAACTGGAAAAATCTAAGGTCGAGGTGGAGCGAACCGCCCAATACCGCGACCTCTTCCAGTGGTTCCTCATCCCGGGCCTCGCCTGCCTTGCCCTCGAAATCCTGCTTTCGCAAACGATATGGAGACGGCTTCCCTGACATTCGGCGCGCCCCACTGGCTCTGGCTCCTCGGCATTCTGCCGGTGGTGGCCGGCGTCTTCGTCTGGTCGCATCGCAGGGGCCGCGCCCTCCTCGCGAAAATCGTCGCCCCGCGCCTCCGCGAACAACTCGCCGGCTCGGTCAGCCCGCTTCGCCGCATCCTCCGCGCCATTCTCCTCCTCGCCACATTCGGCTTCGCCATCATCGCCCTCGCCCAGCCGCGCTACGGCTTCATCGAACGCGAAACAAAACAAAAGGGCCGCGATGTCATTGTCGCCCTCGACACCTCACGCAGCATGCTCGCCACCGATGTTTCGCCCACCCGCCTCGCCCGCGCGAAACTGTTCACCCAGGACCTCGTTCGCCT